>NZ_LFVW01000117.1:0-1184 GCF_001182915.1 Kitasatospora sp. MY 5-36 | reverse complement strand
CCCTGTTCCGGGTGATCCGGCCCGAACCCCGCCTGCGCCTCGGCGAGGCCGAGGCCCGCGCGCTGGCACCGCTCGTCACACAATGGCTGGAACGGGGCTGCGACGAAGCCGAGTTGGCCCACGCCCTGCTCCCCGGACTGCCGCAGCCGATGCACTCCCCGGTGGCGATCCTCCGGGACCGCCTTCAGCGCAAGCTGCCACCGGAGCGCCCCGAAACCCAACCGGCCTCGTACGCCGAGTGCGGCCGCTGCCACGATCCGGTGCCCCGCCCCGGCATCTGCCGCGCCTGCGCGGGCCTCGGCACGAGAACCGTCGCCGTCGGCACCGGCGCGCCCGCGACCCCCGGAGGCGTCGCCCGCGCCCGCGCCGCCCTACGGGGGTGGCAGTCGCCGTCCGCCGTGGCGCTGGGCAGCTGACCTTCCATCGCACCATCGCCGCCTGCAGAAGCGCGCCTCTCCTCAGGGACGGGTGCCGGGCTGGTCGACGACGGCGCGGGCGAGGACGGCCATCTGGCTGGTGATGTCGCCCTTCTTGAAGGTCGCGCCGTCGGTGACGGCGACGCTGCGCTCGCCGAGGTAGGTGTAGTCGGTGCTGTCGAAGATCCACTGAACCTCGGCCCTCGCACCGCTGTCCCGGCGCGCGACCGCGATGCCGGGGCGGCCTGCCGCGTCGGTCACCGAGTCGATCACCCTGACGCCGGGGATCTTCGCGGCCGCCCGGTAGAGCGCAGCGCTGACGGCCGGTGGGGCGATCTGGTCGCGCAGGAGGTCGCCGACGGTCCTGAACGCCTCCTCGTCGGGGCCGGGCCCGTGGCCTTCGGTGTCCGCGTGGATCCTGGCCAGCAGCGCATCCGGGTCGGTCGGCAGGGCGGCGACGTAGGCGTAGCTGCCGAACCTCCCGGCGTTCGGCACGGGTTCGGCCTCCCCGTGCTCGTCGCTTCCTCCGGGGTTCGGCAGGTGCCCGTCCACGAGCAGCAGTCCCCGCTTGCTGCCGTCAACGGCCGTCCAGAGCTCCCGGGTCTGCGGCGCCTCGCCCTGCGACTTCGCCCAGTCGTCCAGGCTCTTCACGTAGACGAACTGGTCCCCGCGCGCCGCCGGGGCGGGCTGCTGTTCGGCGGCCCGCGCCGCGCGGTCCAGGACCACGGCCGCGACCGGCCGCGTGGGGTCGGCGCCCCGCTCGGTCGG
>NZ_LFVW01001176.1:0-1515 GCF_001182915.1 Kitasatospora sp. MY 5-36 | reverse complement strand
GGCGCGCCGAACAGCGCGGGCCGGTCGAAGGGCGCGAACGGCTCGGGGCCGGCCTCGGCGAGCAGCGCCTCGGCGCCGCCCGGCCAGTCCCGGTCCTGGTGCCGGCGGGAGTGGCCGAACAGCAGCACGTCCACCGGGCCGGTCTGCCGGAGCCGGTCGGCGAGTGTGCGCAGCGCGTCCCGGGGCAGCAGGTGGTCGGCGTCCAGGAACAGCAGGTACTCGCCGGTGGCCCGCGCCGCGCCCGCGTTCCGGCTCGCCCCGACCCCGACCGCGGCGTTCAGGTGCAGCACCGACACCTGCGGGTGCCGGGCGGCGTACGCGTCGGCGAGCCCGCCCGCGGTCTCGGGGGAGCGGTCGGCGACCACGATCACCTCGACGTCGGCCAGGGACTGGGCGAGCAGCGAGTCCAGGCAGTCGGCGAGCTGTTCGTGCCGGTCGTAGGCGGGGAGCACGACGCTGATCAGGGGTGAGGGCATGACGCCGGAGCGTAAGAGGGCTCGCGAACCGTGGCAAAGCCCTGACGGTCCGTAATTCCGATCAATCAGTGGCAAACCGTACGAGTGTGCGCCAGATCTTCACGCCGCCTTCCGGACGTGTCCACGCCCGGCCCGGGCTCCGGCCCGGGTCCCGGTCCGGCTTCCGACCTGGGGTGATACGCGCCGGGGCCCGCGACGCGCGGTGCGTCGCGGGCCCCGGGTGGCCGATCGGCCTAGTACCAGTGGTGGGACTGCCAGAACGACCAGGCGGCGCAGGGGCTGCCGTAGCGGGTGTTCATGTAGTTCAGGCCCCACTTGATCTGGGTGGCCGGGTTGGTGCGCCAGTCGGCGCCCGCGGAGGCCATCTTGGAGCCGGGCAGGGCCTGGACCAGGCCGTAGGCGCCGGAGGAGGCGTTCACCGCGAGGGGGTTCCAGCTGCTCTCGCGGAACACGATGTTGCTGAAGCACTGGAGCTGGCCGGCCGGGACGATCTGCGCGGCGATCTGCTGCGGGGTGCCGGAGTAGGCGGCCGGGGCGCTGTTCAGGTCCTGGCGCTCCTGGGAGCGGGAGGCGGCGGCCTCGGCGTCGGCCTTGGCCTTGGCGTCCGCCTGGGCCTGCGCCTCGGCCTGGGCCTGGGCGGCGGCGTCCGCCTCGGCCTTGGCCTGGGCCTCCTGGGCGGCCTGCTCGGCGGCGCCGGCGGCAGCGGTGTCGGCCTGGCCCTGCTCGGCGACCAGCGTGCCGTCCACCGACACGGCGGCCACGGGGGCGGCCTCGGTGCCGTTCCCGGCCTGCGGGATGGCGAGGGCCGCGGTGGCGGCGCTCGCGACCACGAGGGTGGCGACGCCGGTGATCAGGGAGTTGCGGCGGGCATGGCTGAGCTGCATGGGGCGGACGATCCTTCTCCGTCGGGGGCCGTGCCGGTGGCACCGGGGGCGGGGCATCGCGTGGGCTCCGGGTGAGCGGGGCCCGTGCGGCCGCCCTGGACGGCCGTGGCGCCCCGACGGAAACGGCGGGGCGGGCGGGCTGCGCGGCGGCGGGG
>NZ_LFVW01001175.1:0-1520 GCF_001182915.1 Kitasatospora sp. MY 5-36 | reverse complement strand
CGCAACGCCCGCGCAGCCCGCGGCCGTTGCACCGTCGCCCGCGGCCCCGCCGCCTGCCTCCGACCCCGTTCCCGTCCCCGACCCCGCCCGCACCCTCGCCCCCGCCGAGCGTTGGCGGCTGCTCCTCGGCCGCCCCGGCAGCGGCGGCCTGACCGGTCGAGGTGCCCGACTCGCCACCGCCCTGGACGAGTTGTACGGCGGCGGCCACGGCGAGGGCTCCGGCCCGGGCCTGGACAGCCGGGGCGGCAAGGGCGGCCGCGAGGCCCCGTACCCCGGTGTGCGGGAGTGGGCCGAGGAACTGGAGTCGCTGTTCGGCCCCGGCGTGCGCGAGGAGGTGCTGGCCGCCGCCGTCGCCCAGGGCCGCACCGACGTCCTGGAGGCGATCGACCCGTCCGCCGTCCGCCCGTCCGTCGAGCTGCTGCGCACCGTGCTGGACCACGCGGGCGGTCTGCCCGAGGCCCGGGTGGCCCGGCTGCGCCCGCTGGTGCGGCGCCTGGTGGACGAACTGAGCCGGGAGCTGGCCACCCGGCTGCGCCCGGCCCTGACCGGGATCGCCGTGCCGCGCCCGTCCCGCCGCCCGGGTGGCGGGCTGGACCTCGACCGGACCATCCGGGCCAACCTGGCCACCGCCCGCCCCGCGCCGGACGGCGGCACCCTGATCGTGCCCGAGCGCCCGGTCTTCCGGACCAGGGCGCGGCAGGCCAACGACTGGCGGCTGATCCTGGTCGTGGACGTCTCCGGGTCGATGGAGGCCTCCACGGTGTGGGCCGCGCTGACGGCCTCGATCCTGGCCGGGGTGCCCTCCCTGAGCACCCACTTCGTCGCCTTCTCCACCGAGGTCCTGGACCTCACGGAGCGGGTGGACGATCCGCTGGGCCTGCTGCTGGAGGTGAGCGTCGGCGGCGGCACCAGCATCGCGAGCGGGCTGCGCTACGCGCGGGAGCTGGTGACGGTGCCGTCCCGCACGCTGGTCGCGGTGGTCAGCGACTTCGAGGAGGGCGGGCCGGTCGGCGGGCTGCTGGCCCAGACCCGGGCCCTGGTGGACTCCGGCGTGCACCTGCTCGGCTGCGCGGCGCTGGACGACACCGGGACGGCCCGCTACTCGAAGGCGGTCGCGGGCCAACTGGTCGCGGCCGGAATGCCCGTGGCGGCGTTGAGCCCGCTGGAACTGGCCCGCTGGGTGGGGGAGAAGGTGCGATGAGCGTGACGGCGCGGACGAGCGACTGGCCGGGCGTGCGGCCCGAGGTGGTCGCCGAGGTGGTGGCCGGGCTGAGCGCCCGGCTGCAGAAGCGGCTGGACGGCGCGGCGGCGAAGCTGGCGGAGCGACCGGTGGCCCGGGAGGGCGACGAGTGGCGGGTGGAGGTGGACGAGGAGACGGTGCTCGTGCTGCACGCCCCGGGCGGGGTGGTCGCGGCGGAGGCCGGCGTCCGCTGCGGCTGCCTGCTCGCCCCGGCCTGCGTGCACCGGGCCGCGGCGGTCACCCTCTGCCCGCTGGCCGAGGCCGAGGCCGAGCCGGGGCC
>NZ_LFVW01001174.1:0-1525 GCF_001182915.1 Kitasatospora sp. MY 5-36 | reverse complement strand
GTCTGTGTGAAGCACGTGCCGGACGCGACGGGTGACCGTCGTTTCGCGGACGACCACACCACCGACCGGGAGGGTGTGGACGGCCTCCTGTCGGAGCTGGACGAGTACGGCGTGGAGCAGGCGCTGCGGATCGCGGAGGCGAACGAGGGCGCCGAGGTGACGGTGCTGACGGTGGGGCCGGACGACGCGAAGGACGCGTTGCGCAAGGCGCTGTCGATGGGTGCGGACAAGGCCGTGCACGTGAACGACGAGGACATCCACGGTTCGGATGTGGTCGGGACGTCGGCGGTGCTGGCGAAGGCGCTGGAGAAGGCCGGGTTCGACCTGGTGATCGGTGGCATGGCGTCGACGGACGGTTCGATGGGTGTGCTGCCGGCGCTGCTGGCGGAGCGGCTGGGTGTGCCGCAGGTGACGCTGCTGTCGGAGGTGTCGGTCGAGGGCGGCGTGGTGAAGGGCCGTCGGGACGGTGACGCGGCGACGGAGCTGGTGGAGGCGGCGCTGCCGGCGGTGGTCTCGGTGACCGACCAGTCGGGTGAGGCTCGGTACCCGTCGTTCAAGGGGATCATGGCGGCGAAGAAGAAGCCGGTGCAGTCGTGGGACCTGGACGACCTGGGCATCGAGGCGGACGAGGTCGGTCTGGCGGGTTCGTGGACGGCGGTGGAGTCGGTGGCGGCGCGTCCGGCGCGGACCGCGGGCACGGTCGTCAAGGACGAGGGCGAGGGCGGCAAGTCGCTCGCGACCTTCCTCGCCGACCAGAAGTTCATCTTCTGGTGGACCACGCCGACGGCGCGGTGCGCAAGCCGGCCCTGGAGCTGCTGACCCTGGCCCGCCGTATCGGTGAGCCGTCCGCCGTCGTCCTGGGCGCCGGTGCGGCCGCGGCCGGCATCGCGGCGAAGGCCGGCGAGTACGGCGCGGTGAAGGTGTACGTCGCCGACGGCGCGGAGTTCGCCGACCAGCTGGTCGTCCCGAAGGTGGACGCGCTGGCGCAGATCGCCAAGGCGAACGACGTGGCCGCGGTGCTGGTGACGTCCTCCGGTGAGGGCAAGGAGGTGGCCGCGCGCGTCGCGCTGCGGATCGGCTCCGGCATCATCACCGACGCCGTCGACCTGCGCGCCGGCGACCAGGGCCCGATCGCCACCCAGTCGGTGTTCGCCGCCTCGTACACCGTCGACTCCCGGGTGAGCAACGGCGCACCGGTCATCACCGTCAAGCCGAACGCCGTCGCCCCGGAGGCCGCCCCGGCCGCCGGTGCGGTGGAGGACGTCGCCGTGGCGTTCACCGGCAACGCCGCCAAGGTCGTCTCGCGCACCCCGCGGGTGTCCTCCGGCCGTCCCGAGCTGACCGAGGCCGCGATCGTGGTCTCCGGTGGCCGTGGTGTCGGTGCCGCCGAGGGCTTCGGCGTGGTCGAGGAGCTCGCGGACGCGCTGGGCGCGGCCGTCGGCGCCTCGCGTGCCGCGGTGGACGCCGGCTGGTACCCGCACAGCAGCCAGGTCGGCCAGACCGGCAAGCAGGTCTCCCCGCAGCT
>NZ_LFVW01001173.1:0-1525 GCF_001182915.1 Kitasatospora sp. MY 5-36 | reverse complement strand
CGTCGCCGCGCTCGCGCTGCTGACCGCCGCCGAGCACCGCGCCGGGCCGATCGGCTACGGCCTGCTGGTGCTCGCCGCCGCCGGGACGCCCGCCCTGGGCACCCGGCTCACCCGGGCCACGCTGCCCTCGCTGTCCCGCCGCCGACTGCTCGCGCTGGCGCTGCTCACCCAGGGCGTCGCGCTGATCCTGGCCGGCCTGGTGCTCGACTTCGTGCTGGTCCTGCTGCTCACCGTGCTGGCCGGCCTGGCCGCCGGGATCGTGGTCTCGGCCGGGCGCACCCTGCTCGCCCAGGAGGTCGAGGAGGCCCGGCTGCCGAAGGTCACCGAGCACCTGTTCGCGGTGCTCCGGGCCGTGGTCGCCGCCGCGCTGGTCGTCGTCCCGCTGATCGCCGCCGCCTACGGGGACGTCGAGTACGGCACCGTCGAGCCCGGCTCCTTCACCTTCATCCACGGCGGCGCGGCCCTGGCCGTCGCCACCTCCGGGCTGCTCACCCTGGTGCTCGCCGCGGTCGTGCTGCTGCGCACCGACGACCGGCGCGGCACCGCGCCGTTCGTCCGGGACCTGGTGGACTCGGTGCGCGGCGCGGGCGGCCCGGTGCCGCACCAGGGTGCGGGCACCGGCTTCTTCATCGCCCTGGAGGGCGGCGACGGCGCCGGCAAGTCCACCCAGGCCCAGGCGCTCGCCGAGTGGATCCGCGGCAAGGGGCACGAGGTCGTGCTCACCCGCGAGCCCGGCGGCAGCCCGGTCGGCCAGCGGCTGCGCGGCCTCGTCCTGGACGTCGGCAACACCGGCCTGTCGCACCGCGCCGAGGCGCTGATCTACGCCGCCGACCGCGCCGAGCACGTCGAGAACGTCATCCGGCCGGCCCTCGCCCGCGGCGCCGTGGTCATCACCGACCGGTACATGGACTCCTCCATCGCCTACCAGGGCGCCGGGCGCGACCTGGCCGCGACCGAGGTCTCCCGGATCTCCCGCTGGGCCACCGGCGGGCTGCTGCCCGACCTGACCGTCGTCCTGGACGTCGACCCGACCAGGGCCCGCGAGCGCTTCACCGAGGCGCTGGACCGGCTGGAGTCCGAGCCCACCGAGTTCCACCAGCGGGTCCGGGCCGGCTTCCTCTCCCTCGCCGCCGCCGACCCGGCGCGCTACCTGGTCGTGGACGGCAGCCAGGCCCCCGACTTCGTCACCACCGCCATCCGGCACCGGCTCGACCGCGAGCTGCCGCTCTCCGAGCAGGAGAAGGCCGCCCGCGCCGAGCAGGAGAGGCTGGCCAAGGAGGAGGCCGAGCGCCGCGCCGCCGAGGAGGCCCGCAAGAAGGCCGAGGAGGAGGCCGCCGAGCGCAAGCGGCAGGAGGTGCTGGCGCAGCTGCGGGCCGAGCAGGCGGAGAAGGAGCGGCTGGCCAAGGAGGAGGCCGAGCGGGCCGCCGCCGAGGCCCGGCGCAAGGCCGAGGAGGAGGCGCGCCGACGGGCCGCGGAGGAGGCCGAGCGCCGCGCCGCGGAGGAGGCCAAGCTCCGCGCGGCCGAG
>NZ_LFVW01001172.1:0-1527 GCF_001182915.1 Kitasatospora sp. MY 5-36 | reverse complement strand
CGTCGGTGCGTCGGCCCGCGGGGCGGCCGGGTGGGCGGCGTGGGCCGGGGCCGACGCCGGGACCGCCTGAGCGCCAGGCGCGAGGACGGTACCTGCGACGACGAGGGCGCACGCGCCGGCGGCGGCTGCCGCGGTCCTCAGCGTGGACGAACGGCGTGATGATGTCGTGCTCATGACACTCCTGAGTGTGGGGGAACCCGAGGGGGGTGGAAGCCGCCGCCCTCCGGGGAGCGGACCGGATGCGTGGGGGGATCCGGTCACCGGCGAACGGAGCGGGTGGCCATCAGCGTGGGCCAGGCCCCGACACGAAACAATCCGGCTGCCGGAAGTACCCATACTCAATCAATCCACCCGGCCTGAACGCCGGTTGCCCACCCGGGCGTCCGAACCCCGAACCGCGGGCATCCTCACGATCGGGCCCGGCGGGCGGGCGCAGCCCCGTACGCACCGCCAGGACGTACGCACCGTCAGGACGAGCGGAGGCGAGCGTGAGCGACCCCTGGAAGGCCGTGCTCCACGGTTCCCTCGCCGACCCGGCCCGCCCCGGGACGGTCCTGCTGGTGGAGGGCCCGGCCGGCACCGGCAAGTCGCACCTCGCGGCAGGGCTGCGCCGCCGGCACCCGGCCGGCTCCGGTTGCCTGACCCTGACCTGCGCCGGCCCATCCGACGACGCACAGCACACCTTCGACGCCCTCGACGCCCTCACCCGCGCCCTCACGCACGCCTTCGGCGACCCGACCCGGACCGCCGTCCCGACCCTGCTGGTCGTGGAGGACGTCCACCGGGCCGACGAACGCACCAGGCGCCGGATCCGGCGCCTGGCCCGCACCCTCCCGAACGGCTGCGCCCTGGTGCTCACCTGGCGGCCCGAGGACCTTCCGGCCGACCGGCCCCTGCTGGGCGAGCCGCTCTCCTGCCCGCCCGGCACCGCCGTCCTCCGGATCCGGACCGGTCCGCTCCCGGCCGCGGCAGCGCGGGAGTTGGCCGAACGGACCCTGGGCGCCCGGTGCCCGGACGACGTGATCGAGCGGCTGTACGCGGTCACCGGCGGCGTCGCCCAGGTGCTCGCGGACGTCCTGCCCGTCCTGACCGGCACCGTCCTGGCGGGCACCGCCCCGGACGGCCCGACCGTGGACGCCGTCGAGGCGCTGGAGGCCCCACCACGCCTGGCGGAGACCGTACTACGCCGACTCGCCGACCTGCCCGCGGACGCCCGGCGGCTGGTGCACGCCGCGGCGGTGCTGGGCGAACCGGCCTCCGAAGCCGAACTGGCAGCCCTGACCGACCTGACGGCGGAGACGGTCCGCGGCATGCTCCTCGCCGCCCTCACCGCGGCCGTGCTGACCGACCTCGGCCCCCGGCGGTACGGCTTCCGCGTGCCGCTCGCCGCCCGGGCCGTGGCCGCGAGCCTCCCCGCCCCCGAACGCGCCGACCTGCACCACCGGGCGGCGCAGGTGCTGAGACGGCGCACCGACGTCCCCTGGCCGCAGGTCGCCGGGCACCTCCTGGCGGCAGGGGTCCGCCGCG
>NZ_LFVW01001171.1:0-1534 GCF_001182915.1 Kitasatospora sp. MY 5-36 | reverse complement strand
CTGGGCGCCCGAGGGCCGGTTCCCCGCCTCGGCCGCCGCGATGACGGCGGCGGTCGCCGCGAGCGCGCTGCTCGGGGCGAACGCCCGGATCCGGCGGACCGCGCGGGCGGAGCGGCTGGCACGGCTGGAACTGGACCGCGACGAGCGGGAGCGCCTGGCGGTGGAGGAGGAACGCGCCCGGATCGCACGGGAGTTGCACGACAGCGTGACGCACGGCCTGTCAGTGGTGGTGGCGCTGGCGGACGCGCTCGGGCACGCGAGGCCGGCCGACGCCTCCGCCGTGACGGCCCGGATCGCGGAGACCGGGCGGCAGGCGCTGACCGACATGCGGCGGGCACTGGGCCTGCTCCAGGACGCCGGTCCCGACGCCGGTCCCCACACGGGGCCCGGGGACGACCGGCGGTCGCCGCCGGGGATCGGGCAGCTCAGGGCGTTGTGCGAGCAGATGGCGGCGGCGGGCCTCGTGACCCGGCTGCGGGTGGACGGCGAGGCCGCCCGGGTGCCGGCCGCGGCGCAGCTGACGGTGCACCGGCTCGTCCAGGAGTCGCTGACCAACGCGCTGCGCCACGCGCCGCAGGGGTCGCGCGCCGAGGTACGGGTGTCCTGCGCGCCGGGGGCGGTCACGGTCGAGGTGACCGACGACGGGCGGGCCGCAGGGACCGGGCGGCCGGGATCCGCCGGGTCCGGGCGGGGTCTCGCGGGGATGCGGGAGCGCGCCGCGGCCTTCGGCGGGGTGCTGGAGGCGGGCCCGCGGCCGGGCGGCGGCTGGCGGGTCTTCGTACGGCTGGATCCCGGGGGCGCGCCGTGAGCGTCCGGGTGCTGCTGGTGGACGACGAGGAGCTGCTGCGGCTGGCGTTCGGCATGATCCTGCGCGCCGAGCCGGACATGGAGCCGGTCGGGGAGGCGGCCGACGGGGCGGCGGCGGTGGAGCTGGCGCGGCGGCTGCGGCCGGACGTGGTGCTGATGGACGTGCGGATGCCGGGCACCGACGGCATCGGGGCGACCCGGCGGCTGCTGCGCGAGGTGCCCGGGACGCGGGTGCTGGTGCTCACGACCTTCGACCTGGAGGCGTACGCCGTCGAGGCGCTGCGCGCCGGGGCCTCCGGCTTCCTGCTGAAGAACAGCCGGCCGGAGGAGCTGCTGGGGGCGATCCGCGACGTGGCCCGGGGGGACGCCGTGGTCTCCCCTCGGGTGACCCGGCTGCTGCTGGACCGCTTCGCCCACCGGCTCCCCGCCGCCGGAGACGGCGGGGGCGGGGGCGACGCGGAGCAGCTGCGCGTGCTGACCGCGCGCGAGCGGGAGGTCCTGCTGGGGGCCGCCCGCGGCCTGACCAACACGGAACTCGCCGCCGCCCTCGGTCTCGCGGAGCCCACGGTGAAGAAGCATCTCGGCCGGGTCATGGCCAAGCTGGGCCTGCGGGACCGGGTGCAGGCGGTGATCTTCGCGTACGAGTGCGGGCTGGTCGGGCCGCGGTAGGCGCGGGCGGCCGCCGGGCGGGGGCCGTCCGGCCGCCGTCCCCGCCGCCGCCGACGCC
>NZ_LFVW01001170.1:0-1535 GCF_001182915.1 Kitasatospora sp. MY 5-36 | reverse complement strand
CACCGCCCGGGACCGGTTCGCCGCCAAGGGCCACCTGCCGGGCGTTCGGCGCGCCGAGCGGCTCGGGGGCACCCGGTGAGCGGCCCGGCCGGCCTCACCTGGAGCCTGCGCGACCGCACCCCCGCCGACCTCCCGGTGCTCGCCGACGCCGTCGCCACCGACGCCGGGGCATCGGACGCCGGGGGCACCGGCAAGGGCGTCCGGGTCTGCGTGGTCGACTCCGGGATCGAGCCCGACCACCCGCTGGTCGGGCCGGTGCAGGGCTCCTGGGCGGTGGTCAAGGACCCGGTCACCCGGGAGCTGACCGTCCGCCCCGACAGCGCCGGCGACACCTGCGGGCACGGCACCGCCTGCGCGGGCATCATCCGCCGCACCGCCCCGGACTGCGAGCTCTACAGCGTCCGGGTCCTCGGCGAGCGCTTCACCGGCACCGGCGACATGCTGATCGCCGGGCTGCGCTGGGCCGTCGGGCAGGGCTTCGACGTGGTCAACCTCAGCCTCTCCACCACCCGGACCCGCTTCCTGGAGCAGCTGCACGCGATCGCCGACGACGCCTTCTTCGCCCGCACCGCGATCGTCGCCTCCGCCCACAACACCCCGGTGGAGAGCTACCCGTGGCGCTTCTCCTCGGTCATCTCGGTGGGCAGCCACCAGGAGGAGGACCCGGAGCTGCACCTGTACAACCCGGCGCCGCCGGTGGAGTTCTTCGCCCCCGGCCAGAACGTCCGGGTGCCCTGGCTCGGCGGCGCCACCATCCGCACCACCGGCAACAGCTTCGCGACCCCGTACGTGGCCGGGCTCTGCGCCCGCATCCTGTCCCGGCGGCCGAGGCTGACCACCTTCCAGCTGAAGAGCGCGCTCTACCTCACCGCGGCCAACGTCCAGGTCCCTTCCACCCCCACCCCGGAGGCGCCCGATGACCCTCAGCACTGACCCCGCCGTCGACCCGCTGGCCCGCGAGCTGCTCCAGTCCGTGGTGGACGTCGCCCGGGCGATCTTCGGCGCCCAGGCCGGCTCGGTGTGCCTGCTCGACGAGGCGGCCGGGGAGCTGGTCTTCCAGGCCGTCTCCGGCCGGGGCGAGGAGTCGCTGGTGGGCCGCCGCTTCCCGGCCGGCCGGGGGATCGCCGGCTGGGTGGCCGCCTCGGGCGAGCCGATGGTGGTGGACGACCTGGGCGCCAACCGCACCTTCGACCGGGACTTCGCCGAGTCCACCGCGTACGTCCCGACCGCCCTGATGGCCGCCCCGCTCACCCACGGCAGCCGGGTGCTCGGCGTCCTGGAGGTGCTGGACCCGGCCCCGCAGGCCCGCGCCAGCCTGCCCGAGCTGGACCTGCTGGCCATGTTCGCCCGCCAGGCGGCCGCCGCCCTGCGGGTGATCGCCGAGCGCTCCCCCGCCCCGGAGCCGGCCCCCGACCGGGCCGCCGCCCTCGGCCTGCTCGCCGACCTGGAGGAGCTGCTGCGGCGTCAGCCCTGACCGCGAGCGCCTGGAGGAGCTGCTGCGCCGTCAGCCCTGACCGGGCGCGCCGTCCAGCCGG
>NZ_LFVW01001169.1:0-1536 GCF_001182915.1 Kitasatospora sp. MY 5-36 | reverse complement strand
CGGGGGCGGGGGTGCGCACGACGGCGTCCAGGGCCGGGGCGATGACGGCGAAGCAGCTCCCGGTCAGCGCGGCGGGGTCCACCGCCGCGCCGCCGCCACCACCGGAGGCGCCACCGGCAGCGTCGTCGTCGGCACTCCAGCGCTGGAGCACCGTGTGGAAGGCCGCCAGCGCCATGTCCGCGGCCAGCCGCGGGTACAGCTCGCGCCCGGCGTCCAGGCCGAGGCGGGCGGCGAGCTCCTCGGCGAGGTCGTCGCGCCACTGCGCCTGGCGCTCCAGGAAGCGCGCGAGCAGGGCGGGGGTGGACAGGACCAGCCGCACCACCTGGCGGGCGCGCTCCTCGTGGCCGGCGCAGTCCTCGACACTGCGCCACACCGCGTGCCGCAGCGCCACCGAGGGCGCCTCCCCCGCCGGACGGCGGGCCAGCTCCTCGCGCATCGCCGCGCCGAGCGCGCCCAGGAACCGGACGACCACGTCCTCCTTGGACGCGAAGTAGCGGAAGAACGTCCGCTTGGACACCCCCGCGGCGGTGGCGATCTCGTCCACCGTGACGGCGTCGAACCCGCCGCCCGCCAGCAGCTCCAGCGCCGCCCGCGTCAGCTCGTCGGCCACGAGCTGGCGTTTGCGCTGGGCCAGGGTGGCGGCGGGTCGGGAGGTCACCGCCCCATCCTAGCCCCCACGCCACATACGACGCCCAATGCCCACCTTGACACTTGGTGACAGGAAGGGCACCTTGAGCCGTATGAGTCGTACGC
Organism: Kitasatospora sp. MY 5-36; assembly: GCF_001182915.1. NCBI lineage: Bacteria > Bacillati > Actinomycetota > Actinomycetes > Kitasatosporales > Streptomycetaceae > Kitasatospora > Kitasatospora sp. MY 5-36. The sequence continues at coordinate 783 of NZ_LFVW01001169.1, read as the reverse complement.
CCCGAAGCAACCACGCCCCCGACCGCAGCCCCGCCCCCGGGCCGGGCCCCGGCCCGGAGCCGCAACCGGACCTGGACGGGCGGGTGTTCGTCGTCACCGGCGCCGCGAGCGGCCTGGGCCTGGCCACCACCGACGCCCTCGCCCGCCGCGGCGCCCGCGTCGTACTCGCCGTACGCGACGAGGACAAGGGCCGGCGCGCCGCGGCCCGCGTGAGCGCCGCCCACCCCGCCGCCCGCCTGGAGGTACGCCGCCTGGACCTCGGCGACCCCCACTCCGTGCACGCCTTCGCCACCCGCCTGCGCGCCGACGGCGTCCACCCCGACGTCCTGGTCAACAACGCCGGCGTCATGGCACCCCCGCGCACCCTCACCCCGCACGGCCACGAGCTCCAGTTCGCCGTCAACCACCTCGGCCACTTCGCCCTCACCGCCCACCTGATCGACCTGCTCGCCCAGGGCCGCGACCCGCGCGTCGTCACCGTCACCTCCGCCAACCACCGCCGCGCCCGCATCGACTTCGACGACCTCACCGGCGAGCGCGCCTACTCCCCCATGGGCCACTACAACCGGTCCAAACTCGCGGGCGCCCTCTTCGCCCTCGAACTCCACCGCCGCCTGAGCGCCGCCCGCAGCCCCGTGCGCAGCGTGCTCGCCCACCCCGGCTACGCCGCCACCGCCCTGCCCCGCGCCGGCGCCGTCGCACCGGTACGGCTGCTGTTCGGGCACCTGCTGCGCCCGCTCGCGCAGTCGCCCGCACGCGGGGCGCTGGCGCAGCTGCACGCGG
>NZ_LFVW01001168.1:0-1548 GCF_001182915.1 Kitasatospora sp. MY 5-36 | reverse complement strand
GTACTGCGCGTGGACCAGCACCGGACGGTTCGCCCGGGCGGTGCAGCTCCCGCAGCAGCCGGGCCCGCTCCCGCCGGACGGCGGGGTCCGCGGCGCTCACCTGGCGGCCGGGCTCATGCGGGTGGACACGCCGATCCGGTTCCAGGCGTTGATGGTGGCGATCAGCGCGATCAGCTGGGCCAGCTCGGTCTCGTCGAACCGCGCGGCGGCCTCCGCGTACACGGCGTCCGGCACGTGCCCCTGGGTCAGCAGGGTGACGGACTCGGTGAGGGCCAGGGCGGCGCGCTCACGGGCGGTGAACCACGGGGTCTCGCGCCAGGCCGGGAGGGAGACCAGGCGGTGGTCCTGCTCGCCGTGCTTGCGGGCGTCGGTGGAGTGCATGTCGATGCAGAAGGCGCAGCCGTTGATCATCGAGGCGTGCACCTTGACCAGCTCGGCGATGACCGGGTCGACGCCCTCCCGGGAGGCCCGGTCCACGGCGACCATCGCCTGGTAGTAGGCGGGGGCGAGCTTGTGCATCAGCAGGCGCTGCTCGGGGGCGGGCACCGGGGCGCCGTCCGTACCGGCCGTCCCGTCCGCGGTCGCGCGCGTGGTCTCGTTCGTCGTCATGGTCGCCAGCCTAGGAGCGGGGTGGCCTGCCGTCCTGGTGCGTTCGGCCACGCGTTCCTTGGGCCACTTCCGGCGTGCGAACGACCGTGCGAGGATCGCCGGCAGGAGATCACCGCCAGGAGGTCTCCGACAGGACGAGGTCAGGGGGCCCGGTCGTGTGCACGGCGTTCGTCAGCATCGAGCCGGAAGCGGCCGTGCCGGTGCTGCTGCTGTCCGTCCGGGACGAGTACCTGGGCCGCGCCTGGCTGCCGCCGGACCACCACTGGCCGGACCGGCCCGACCTGCTCGGCGGACTGGACCTCGCGGCCGGCGGCACCTGGCTGGCCGTCGACCCGGCCCGGCGCACCGCCGCCTGCCTGCTGAACGGCTTCGGCCCGCTCGCCCCCGCCGAGGCCCGGCGCACCCGCGGCCGGCTGCCGCTCACCGCCGTCCGGGAGGGCGGCATCGGCCACCTCGACCTCACCCCGTACGACCCGTTCCACCTCGTCCTGGTCCGGGCCGACGGGGCCCGGGTGTCCAGCTGGAGCGGCGGACGGCTGGAGGAGCGCGAACTGCCGTCCGGCCTGAGCGTGGTGCTCAACGACGGGCTGGAGGGCCGGGCGGCCGACCGGACCACCTCCGAGCGGATCCGCGACCTGATGGCCGCGCGGGCCGCCCACTTCCGGTCCCGCCTCACCGCCGAACCCCGGCCCGAACCGACCGCCGACGGGCCGGCCGCCGCGGCCTGGGGCGGATGGCTGCCGATCGTCGCCGGGGACGGGCTGGCGCCGGACGCGGACGCCGCGCTGATCCAGCGGCGCGACTTCGGCGACGGGCGGATCTGGGGCTCCTCGTCGATCTCGCTGCTCGCGCTCGGGCCGGACCGGCTGCGCTACGACTTCGCGGCCGCGCCGGTGGCCGAGGACGGGCCGGGGTGGCGGCGGGTGGCGACGGGCTGAC
>NZ_LFVW01001167.1:0-1555 GCF_001182915.1 Kitasatospora sp. MY 5-36 | reverse complement strand
CGCCCGGAGAGGGCCGCGCCCGGCCGGTGAGAACGGCGCCGCGACCGGCGGGGCTCCCGTAGCCGGTGCGGCGCCGGGTCAGCGCACGCTGCCCGCGGGCTGTTTGGTGACGGACGGTGCGGACAACGGACCCCCGAGCGGCAGGACGTGGTCGGCGCGGCCGGTGACCAGGGGGAGGTCGTGGCTGACCAGGACGACCGCCAGGCCCCGGCCGGTGCGCAGGCCGTCGAGGAGGTCCATGAGCACGGCGGCGGTGTCGGTGTCGAGGGCGGAGGTGACCTCGTCGCAGAGCAGCACGTCGGGTTCGGCGGCCAGGGCGCGGGCCAGCGAGACCCGCTGGCGCTGCCCGCCGGAGAGCTCGTGGGGGTGGCGGGCCGCGTAGTGCGCGGGCAGGCCGACGGCGTCGAGCAGTTCGGCGACGCGTTCCTCGCACCGGGCGGCGGGCAGGGCGAAGTGCAGCTTCAGCGGCCGGGTGAGGGTGGCGCCGACGGTGCGGGCGGGGTTGAGGGCGCCGAGGGGGTTCTGCGGGACGAGCTGGATGCGGCGGCGCTGGTCGCGGGTGCGGCGCCGGTAGGAGGCGGCCAGCGGCTGGTCGTGGAGCGTGAGGGTGCCGGTGTCGGGCGTGTGGAGTCCGGCGAGGGTGCGGACCAGGGTGGTCTTGCCGCAGCCTGACGGGCCGACGATTCCGGTGAGGGTGCCCGGGGTCAGGTCGAGGTCGACGTCCGCGAGGACGGTGCGCCGGGTGCGGCCGCTGCCCGTGTGGGCGCCGAGCGCCCGCACGCTCAGCACGGGGCCGCCGCCCTCGGCAGGCCGGGGCCCGCTCTCGGCCACCACCGCCGCCGGGCGGGCCGGCGCGGGCGGCGGGGACGGCGCGGACGACGGGGCCTGCGCGGGCCACAGGGCGAGGGCGTCGTCGGCGCAGCGGGCGACGAAGTCGGGGTCGTGGCTGGTGAAGGCGATCGCGATGCCGTCGCGCTCGGCGATGGCGCGCAGCAGCTCGGCGATGTCGTCGCGCAGGGCGGCGTCGAGGCCCGCGGTGGGTTCGTCGAGCAGGAGGATCTCCGGCCGCCGGGCGAGGGCGCGGGCGAGGGCGACCCGGCGCTGCTGGCCGCCGGACAGCCCCGCGGTGCGGCGGTGTTCGAGGTGCTCGTCGGCGGGCAGCCGGACGGTGCGCAGCAGTTCGGGTACGGAGGTGCGGCGGCGGTCGGCGGCGGTCTCGGTGACGAGGCGCTCGACGCGCATCCGCGGGTTGAGGCCGGAGCCCGGGTCCTGGCCGACGAAGGCGAGCCGGTGGCGGCGGAGGCGGCGCAGTTCCTCGGGCGGCAGGGCGAGGATGTCCTGGCCGAGGACGTCGACGCCGCCGGCGCTGACGCGGGCGCCGGGCGGGAGGGCGCCGACGAGGGCGCGCAGCAGGGTGGTCTTGCCGGCGCCGGAGGGGCCGGTGATGGCGTGGACCCGGCCCGGGACGAGGGCGAGGTCGGCGTCGGTGAGCAGGGGCGTGTCCCCGAGCATGACGGTCAGGCCGGTGGCGCGGGCGGCGGGGGCGGGGGCGGGG
>NZ_LFVW01000116.1:0-23690 GCF_001182915.1 Kitasatospora sp. MY 5-36 | reverse complement strand
AGAAGGCCGGCTCCCACACCGGGGCGGGCCTCGGCCGTATCCCTGCCCGTCGGCCCGTATCCGCCCCGCCCGCGCGGCATGGCCTGCTCGGCCTACAGGCTGCCGCGGGCAACGACGTGGTCGTCCGGATGCTCCGCCGCGCCGGCCATCCCGGGGCCCGGGGAGAGCACGAGCACGGCGCCGGCCGAGGCCACCAGGAGAACCGCCAGGAGATCGCGACCTCGCCCGCACCAGTGCAGCGCTCCGCCGTCCACGACGTGCTCTGCGGCGCTGGAAAGCCCCTCGGCGAGCCAGTGCGCCAGGAAATGGAGGCGCGGCTCGGCGCGGACTTCTCCGACATGCGCGTCCACGACGACAACGCCGCCCGTGCGTCGGCCACCGAAATCGGCGCCCGCGCCTACACGTCCGGCAGCCATGTCGTCATCGGCGCCGGCGGTGGGGACAAACGCACCCTCGCCCATGAACTGACCCATGTCATCCAGCAGCGTCAGGGCCCTGTAGCCGGAACGGACATGGGCAACGGACTCCGCGTCTCCGACGCTTCCGACAAGTTCGAACGCGCCGCGGGGGCCAACGCGCGGCGCGTCATGCAGGCACCGCTCGATGCGCAACGTGCCGTGTTGCCACGGACTGCCCCCGCCGTCGGTGCCGCCCACGAGGGCCGCGGCGGCCCGGTCGCCGTACAGACTGCGCCCACCGAGGGGAAGAAGAAGCCGCCGTCCGTACCGAAAAAGCCCGACCACCTGAGGAGCGGCGGGGCCGTGCGGACCTCCAGCGCCGACCAGAGCAACTCGGCCGGGCAGACGTCGGCCGCCGCAGAACCCGCGCAGGCACAGTCCGACACCCCCGAGCACGGGTACACGCTTGCCGCACCGGCCGACCTGGTCTGCTACCGAGCCGATACGCGCCCCCCCGAGGCCATCCGGGAGGCAGGCGGGATGAGGTCCCGCATCCCCACGCGCGTCACGGACGAGCTCAAGACGTTCCTTGAGGACCCGAAGCTCTACGCCCAGGCCCATGTCAGCAACTCCCTGCGGACCTTGGTCTCCGCGGCGCTGGACGAGGACTGCGGCGGGTACGCCGCCAACGACCGGTACATCTACCGGATCCAGGTCAGCGGCTGGCACAAATTCGCCCCGCCGGCCGCACGCAGCAAACTGCTGACCAAGCCGACGGTCTACGCCAACAGCACGTCTTTGGAGACCGCGACCGCGGCCGTCATCGGTCCCCTCGGCAAAACCCAGGAAATGGATTTCATCGGGGGAGTCCCCTTGACGGACATCACTGGTCACCGCGGACCGGAGGAGAGCGGCTTCAGCGCGTTCTGACCGGATCCACAGGGTCCGCTCGCCGCCGTCCCGGCCGCCGTCGCCGCGCCCTGGCCAGTCCCGCCCCGCCCGCGCCGTCTGGCTCTGTCCCGGCCGCCGCCTGCCCGCGCGCCGTCCGGTTCTGCCCGGCCTCGTCGCGGTGCCGTTCCCGTTGCCGGTTCTGGTGGTGTTCCAGGCGTTCTGGTAGGTGGTGTGGAGGCGTCGGCCTTGGGGGGTGTTGGGTAGGCGGAGGCGGCCGCGGCGGTGGGCGGGGTCGGCGGTGGCCTGGCGGGCGGCGGGGAGGACCGTGGTGTTGTCGGCGGCGAGGGCCGTGGTGTGCCAGTAGAGCTGTCGGCTGACGGCTTTGGACAGGCCGGACGTCGGGTCGCCGAGGAGTGTCCGGGCGGCGGTGGCGAGTTCGGTCTCGGCGGCCGTGAACGTGTCGTGGCTGTCGGGTGTCGGTGCGGGTACCACCGTGGTGTCGGCCCGCCCGCCGTCGGCGACGGGCTCGTCCCTGGTGGCCGGGGCCCCGCCGTCCGCCTCGCCGGTGAGCTGCTGGGGGAGGCCGCCGCGGTCCTGTGCGCTGCGGACCGTCTGCGCGGCGCCGCGCCGACTTGGCCCGCGACCTGGAGCATGGTGCCCTTGTGGACGCGGTACGAGGACTCCGGGCCGCCGGACCGATCGGTTGGTCCACTGTCGCCATTGCTCGTTCCCGCTCTTCCCTGCTGCTGTTCCCAGCGCTCCTCGCCGTGCTGCCGCCGCCTGGAGTGGGCCGGCGGGTGGCTCCGGTGAGGTGTCACCGGAGCCACCCGCTCGCGCTCTCAGTCACTCGTCGGGTCAAACCGGGTGAACCGGCCTCACGCCCCGTCAGCGATCCCCGCTGACGGGGCGAGCTCAAGGACTGGCATTACGGCGTTCCGGTCCGGCCCGCCGCAGCGTCGTCGACAATCCGGGTCAGCCGCTCGGCTGTCAGGGGGTGCCCGGTGTCCTTGAGGAGGTCCGTGCCCTCGAAGAAGATCGCAGGTGTCCCCTGGATCTTCGTCTGCTGGTCGAAGGTGTGCTGGACCTCCTTGACCCAGGTGTCGTGGGTGCCCTCGTTCACCGCCGCGACGAACGAGGGCGTCTTGAGGTCCTTGACCTTGTCGGCGAGAGCGAGGAGGGCGTTCTTGTCACCAAAAGTGTCCTTGGTCTCGCTCTTCGGGTGGTTGGCGAAGAGGACGTCGTGGTATTCGCGGAACTTGCCCGCGTCCTGGGCGGCGGCGACCGCGTTGGCCGCGTTCTTGGAACCCTTTCCACGGACGATGTTGTCGACCAGGGACAGGACGTGGTATTCGATGCGGAGTTTCCCCTCGTCCTCCAGCCTGTTGATGGTGTCCCGGAGTATCCCCTCGACCTGGGCGCAGCCCGGGCAACGGAAGTCCTCGTAGACGGTGAGTGTGACCGGGGCGTCGGGATTTCCCACGGGGATGACCAGTTGCCGGTCACCGATGGCGCCGGCCGGGGGGACGATGGGGCGGGGGTCCTTCGCCTTGCCCGACTGCACGGCGATGGTGACTCCGATGGCAGCAGCCACGACGGTGGCGAGGGCGCCGGTGATAACCCTGTTCCTGTTCCGGCGGGCTCGCTCGGCTGCGCGCTGGCGCTGTATGCGCTCGCGGGCGCGGTCGGAGACGGCGGTGGTCCTGCGGGACTTGCTCACGGAAAAACCAATCGGATATTCGGGGGTGGCGCGGCGGCCGCGGGCGGAAGAGGTGCCCTACGGGTCAGTGAAGGTACGAGTCGAGGGACGATGGGGTCCTCGGGCGCCGGATCAGCCACGCGCTCATCGCCAGAAAGCAGAGGTCGCGCAGGATCTCCACGGCGAATCGGGTGTCCCCGGGATCGACTTCGCCGCCGCCGCCGAAGCAGCCGCAGTCGATGCTCATACCGCGGGCCCAGGCCTGAACGATCGCCATCAGGAAACCCGCCAGGAGCACGGCGGACAGGATCGCGGAACAGCGGATCTTCAAGCCCGCCAGCAACAGGGCAGCCAGGCACAACTCGAGTGCCGGGATCCCGTAGCCGACCGGGTTCACCAGGGAATCAGGCAGAAGACGGTATGCGCGCACCGCGTAAGCCGCCGTGCCCGGGTCCTGGATCTTGGCTCACCCCGCCGTGAACCAGATCGCGGCCAGCCCGATTCTCGCCAGAAATCCCACCCACGGTAGGGCCCGATACTTCGTCGGCACCCTCAACGACGGAACATCGTGTGGGTTTCCCTCTGTCGGATTCGATCTCATCGGCCTTTGACCCCTGATCTTGGATGTGTCGATGCGGCTTGAGTCGGAGCAGTCGGAGCGGTGTGCCGGTAAGCCTTACGGCGATGGAAGTTCTCGCCTTGAGCACGCCGCTCAGCGCCTCGCCCGTGGCGCGCCGAAACACGGTCCGACTCTGCCGGGGGCTGCGGATGACCGGCTCGCAGGAGGGACAGCCCGGTCCCTGGCGGGGCTGGGTCCCACGGCAGGGACCGGGCACACGGACTCACGCACGCGCGGGCCTCCTGCACCCTGCCGTGGGGTGGCCGGCTCGGCCCCGTACGAGTGACGAGGGAGGACACACGCGCAGCGCCGGGCCGCGTGGATCGCGGTGGCGCGTCTCAGATGAGGCTGCGGCCGCGCACCAGCCAGCGCTCGGCCGCGAGTTCCGCGGCGGAGTCGTTGATGCGGGCGCGGGAGAACTCGTCGATCTCCAGTCCCTGGACGATCTCGTAGGTGCCGTTCCTGACGGTGACCGGGACGGAGCAGAACAAGCCCCTGGGGATGTCGTAGGAGCCGTCCGACAGGACGCCCATCGAGGTCCAGTCGCCCTCGGGGGTGCCGTTGACCCAGGTGTGCACCTGGTCGATGGCGGCGTTCGCGGCGGAGGCGGCCGACGAGGCACCGCAGGCCTCGATGATCGCGGTACCGCGTTCGGCGACGGTCGGGATGAAGTCCTCGGCCGGCCAGCGCGCGTCGGCCACGACCTCGGCGGCGTTCCTCCCGGCGATCGTGGCGTGGGAGATGTCCGGGTACTGGGTGGCGGAGTGGTTGCCCCAGACGGTCAGGCGCTTGATGTCGCTGACCCGCGCGCCGGTCTTCCTGGCCAGGTGCGAGACGGCGCGGTTGTGGTCGAGGCGCATCATGGAGGTGAAGCGCTCGGCCGGTACGTCCGGGGCGGCGGTCTGGGCGATCAAGGCGTTGGTGTTGGCCGGGTTGCCCACGACGAGGACCTTGATGTCGGCGGCGGCGTGGTCGTTGACGGCCTTGCCCTGCGGCCGGAAGATCCCGCCGTTCGCCTCCAGCAGGTCGGCGCGCTCCATGCCCTTCGTCCGCGGCCGCGAGCCGACGAGGATCGCGGCGTTGGCGCCGTCGAAGGCGGTCCTGGGGTCGTCCGTGACGGTGATGTTCCGCAGCAGCGGGAAGGCGCAGTCGTCGAGCTCCATGGCGGTGCCCTCGGCGGCCTTCAGCGCCGAAGTGATCTCGAGGAGACGCAGGTCGACCGGCACGTCCGGGCCGAGCAGGTGGCCGGCGGCGATACGGAAGAGCAGCGCGTAGCCGATCTGGCCGGCGGCGCCGGTGACGGTGACGTTCACGGGAGTACGGCTCATGGCAACCTCGCTACAGCAGGGTGGATATGACAGTGGGTGATGGGGATGTGCGCCCCGGACCGGTCCCCCGGCCGGGGCCCGGCGAGGGATCGGACGGGCCCGTGCGCCGGTTCCCGGCTCGGGGGTCTGCGGGCCCGGGGCGGGGCGCCGAGCCGCTTTCCACACGTCCGGTGCGGGTGCGGCCGGCGGGCGGGGCGGAGGGTGCGGGACGCTCCGGCACCTCTCCGCGCGGCAACTGGGACCAGGCTTGGAGAATGGCGGCTCGGAGGGTCGCCGCCCCGACCCCGTCCTCCGTCCGGGACCGGACGGCGTACTGCTGCAGGAGGCCGCGCCGGGACCTGTCGGACATGACGCACAGACGCCCAGGGACGGTCGGCGAAACGCCTCGCGGCGGGGGGACGGGCGCTGACGTCGGCGACCGCTCGGGCGGCCGCACCTCGCCTTCCGGGTCGCGCCCGCCGCCGATCCCCGGGGTATGTCCGCCGTCCATCCGTCGTGCTCCTTCCGCTTGACCTCCACGCTCGCCGACGCACCCGCGTCAGGCGTCTCCCTGACCGATGACCAGACGTACGCGAACCAGGCATGCCGCAAGCATCAAACGACTTCTCGGCTCGCGGTAGCCGCCACGACCTATGCGGCCATAGAGCACTTCTATGGCCATCAGTGTGGAACCCGAGCCCTTCGGTCAAGGCCCGACATCAACCTCGCCGACTCCGCGCGCACGCGGGCGATGCCCGCACACGCCGTGCGCTGTGCGGCCGGTCACCATGGCCGGCGCTTCCCGATCCGTACCTCCCGATCCGCACAGGCGGAGGGAGAACCCTGTTCGGGCAGTGCGTCATGGTGGGTGCGACGGCGTGCCGGACGGCCTCGGCGCCCAGCGCGCCCAGCGCGACCATCCGCACGGTGCGCATGACGGCGAGGTGCTCGTGCTCGGTCAGGTCGGTGACGACGTGTTCCAGGTGCCACTCGGGGACGACCAAAGGCTTGCCGGGTAGGACCGGCCGGCGGTCGAGGAAGGCCAGGTGCCGCGTGCCCGGGAGCCGTCCCGTACTTGGTGCTCGCCGTGGCCTGGCATCCGCTGACCTCGACTGAGCAGGCCACCCGCGGCTCTCACGCGCCGCCTACAACTCCGTCCACCCGCAAGCCCGCCCGCTGCTGCTGAGCGGGTGCCAGATGGGTGCGGACGGGCCGCGCCGGACGAGGCCATCGATCCGGGCGGCGACGGTCGGGTTCTCCTTGGAGGCCAGCCGCAGGTCCGCCACCGCGCCGCGTACCCCGGCGGCCGCCGTGCCGACCAGGACCACCAGCAGCCGCGGGAAGCAGCGCCGGCGCCGCTCCCATGCCCGGCCCCGGCCGCCCGGCCCGGCCTGCTCCCACAGGGCGGCGCAGGCCGCCCGGCTGCGCCGCGGTCTCCTCGGCGCAGATCCCGGGGCGGTGGCGTTCGACGAACGCCCGCAGCCGGTGGCGTTCCTCGCCGGTGCCGGCGATGTACGCGAGCTCGGCGGCGAGTCGGTACGCCCCTCCGCCCTCGACCAGCAGCTCCGGGGCGGGGAGGGATTCCGTCCTGCCTCCGCCCCACTTGATGGCGGAGATCAGCCAGCCGGCGGTGAAGGGCACGGGGATGTCGAACCGCTGGCAGGCCTGGTGGGCGATCAGGCCGTAAGTTCGGGTGGTGCGCTGCTCGGCGCTTGGGCTGGTCAGCGACAGGAGCGCGGCGTTGTGCGGCACCCCGGCAGCGATGTGGAGCGGGAGCTCGGCAGCCTGGCCGAGCACGTGCGATCTCCGGTCTTCAGAACGGCAAGACCCAGCCACGCTACGTGGTGTCCCGGTGACTCCAGGCCCGAATCGGAAGATCGTCGCCCAGGGGGCGGGTGTGCCCCGCCCGGGCTTCCCGGGCGGAGCGAACGTGCCTGGCCTGGACGGAGTCGTCCCTCCAAGGGTCCGGGGCGTCATGGGAGTTGGTGCAGCGAACTTCTGCCGAGTCGTACACCCGCTCCGGGTTTCCCTTCTGGCAGCCGCTGCCCGCTGTCCCGGTGGCCGGGGCGAAGGTCCTGCCGGGCGAAGGACGTTGGTGAGACCGGGTTGGGGCTGTTGGGCCGTCTCGCCTGACGCGGTGCGTACACGATGATCGTTTCCGGTCCCGGCGCCAGCCGGTACCGGGACCGGCTGTACGAATCGTATTCAAAACAAGAGGTGTGGGGTGTTGTTGTGGTGACATGGATGCGGGCGACTGTGGTCGGAGCAGTGGCAGCAGCGGTGACGGCTGTCATACCCGCGGTGTCCGCCGGGGCGTCGACCGCCGCCGAGGGCGGTGTGTACACGGGCATGACGCAGGATCAGGCACGGGCGCGTCTGGAAGCGGACATTACGCAGGCCCTGGCCAGAACACCCGGAGGGACGCGGACGGGCGTGAACGAGATCGAGTGGCAGGACGGCCAGGGCGGGAGGGCGGTCGAGACGTTCCCCGTACCGGCCTCGCTGAAGGCCGAAGCATCCGGCAAGCAGCCCCGTGGGGTGAACTACTGGTTCGGCTGCCCGCGCGGATGGACGCCGGGCAGCGGCTGGTACTGCTTCTACGAGAACGGCAACTTCAACGGCGTCCAGGAGCACGGCCAGTCGGGCCCGGGCAACGGGCGGATGCTCAAGTGGAGCAACTGGCACGGCGTCACCGAATTCGGGGCCTGGAACTTCCGCGACAAGATCTCCTCCTGGGTCAACAACACCGGCTACTCGATCGAGGTCGGCGACTACATCGTCGCCCCGAAGTACTACCGGCTGTGGGTCGAGAAGCCCCGGCAGGCCATGGGATACGTCGGCGACCAGGCCAACGACCGTGCCGACTTCTTCCGGATGGTCTGACCATGCCCCACAGCGCCCCCGCGGCCGCTCTCACTCCGCGCGCACGTTCGTCGGGTGTGAGGCTGTGGCACTTCGCCCTGCTCGGCGTCGGTTCCCTGGCCCTGACCTACCTGGGACCCCTTGCCCGCCCGGCCGCGCCCTGGTATGCGCTGTGGGCACTGCTCGCGGCCTCGGCGTGCCTCGGCGTGCCTGGCGACCGCCTCGGCCTGCTTCCTCGTCCCAGGTGTCCTGTTCGGCCAGATCGTCCAGAGCATCACGGCCCTGGCCTGGCTGACCGCGCTGGCCGCCGGCGGCGGAGCCGTTGCGGGGACGATCTGCGCACTCGCGGATACGCCTGTGCGCACGGCGGTCGCCGTCGCCGCGGCAAGCGCCGCCTTCCTGGCCACACCCGCCCTGTGGTGGAACCAGCCGCCCTTCCCCATCGCCCTGATGCTGGCCTGCAGCATGGTGCTCATAGTCCAGGCACGGCTCCCACGAGGCGTCCACACCCTGGCAGCCGTCCTCACCCTCCCGTTCACCGCTGTCGCGCTCGCACTCCTCCTCGCCGCCCCGCCACTGCTCACCAGCCTGCCGGTCATCTGAGCCGGCCGGTGGGTGCTGGGCTGGTGGTTTCGCGGGTGTGGTGAGGGAGTTGCTGTTCCTTCGAGACGGTTTCCGGGTGTTGCGGGTGTGGTGAGTGGCTGTTGTCTTTCCGGGTGTGAGGGTTGCGTTTCTGCTGGTCAGGCATAGGGTCGGTGGCCTCGGGAAGTGGTGACGTGTTGAGTCGCCGCTCATGTGGAGGTCGGGATGCCGTCGGTTGTGGGGCTGCTGGAACAGCGTGAGCTGAATGCACGCCGTCGTGTGGACGATCTGCAGGCGGAGGCCGACCGTATCCAGGCCGAGCCGGTGGTGGCCGAGCGGGAGTGGAACGAGTGGATCATCGCCCGCTCGCGTGTCGACGAGGTACTGTCCCCGGGCGGTGGCGATGGTGCCGGCCTGGATGCCGCCACCTGGCACCTGCGCCTGCGCGCCGTCCCCGTGGACGACGAACCCTGAGGCGTGCGCGCTTCCCCTTGTCGTGCCCCGCGGCGGGAGGTGGCTCACGGACGTGTACGGACGACGATGACGTGGATGCCGGGTCCTGGGGTCTCGGTGTTTCCCGCGGTGTCGGTGGCGGTGGAGGTCACGCGGTAGATGCCGAGGCCGTCCGGCGGCCGCACCCGCCAGGTGCACTCGCGGCGTGCCGCGTCGGTGCACGTGAGGGCCGCGGGCCGGACCAGCGTCGGTCCGGGCACCTGCGGGACGAAGGTGAGGTCGACGTGGTCGACGCCCGAGCCGGTGTCGGTGGCGGTGCCGGTGATGTACTGGTCGTCGTGGGGGCCGTCCGCGGGCTGGGCGACGAAGATCGTCTCGGGCGCGGTGGTGAACGTGGAGACGGGCGGGGTCCTGTCGAGCCTGACGGTGAGGGTTCGGTCCGTCTCGGTGTTGCCCGCGCGGTCGGTGGCGTGGAAGGTGAGGACGGTCTCGCCCTCCTGGTCGATCGTCAGGTCGACCGTGTCGCCGGGGACGGTCGTGAGGGGCATCGTCCGGGTGCCCGTCGCGCTGTAGGTGATGCCCGCCACTCCGCTGAGCTCGTCGGTGGCGGTGAGGGTGACGGTGCCGTCCGCGTTGATCCAGCCGCTCGGGTTGGGATGCGGGCTGATGGCGGCCGCGGTGATCGGGGCGGTGGTGTCCAGCGGCTTCTGGTCGCTGGCCGGATGGACTGTCCAGCCGGACGTCTTCCTGGTCCTCGGCGAGGGCCACCAGGTCGGCTGGGTCGAGCGCGGCCTGGCCGGTCTCGGCGGACCGGACCAGTGGGTGGCGGTGTACGAGAGGTGCTTCATCGGGGACCAGGCCACCCAGGAGGCGATGCTCCACGACACCGCCGAGCAGGCCGCCCGTACCGTCCAGCTCGCCTACCTGCACAACATCTGACGGCCTGCCCGGCGGGCCCGCCCTGATCGCGCGCGCCCGCCCCGTCGCCGGTGGGCCCCAGTACCAGGCCGCGCAGGGCCGGGCGGAGCGAGGGGCGGCCGGGACGGCATGCGCCGGGCGCCCGCGCTTCACCCCTTGCGGCTCGCGGGCCGAAAGCACCGAAGGCGGCTAGGCGCAGCGGCTACGATCCGGACCGTGACTGGCGACCCGGGCCGAAATTCTGCTGCCTCTGCTGGCCTGCCGATAGATTGCGAATCCGAACTGTACGGCCCGGGGCGCTGCCCGTACTGGTGCCCAGCACGTGATGGCGGTTAACGAGACGATTGTCGCGTTCGTCCTCGGGGTCCAGGTCCCGGCTACAGGCCAGCACCGCGGCCGCGTACTCGGCAAGGCATTGGCTGCCGGTGCGGGCGGCTTGCTCCTTCACCTGCTCGCGCGGTCGCCACCAGTCATTACGGAGGCGGGCCCCGGGAACTCTCCGGGGCCCGCCTCCGTGCTGTCGGCCCTGCGGGTGTCTGCGGTCCGCCGCAGGCTGGGGGAGAGGTCAGTCCCGGGGCTGGGCGACGTCGAGGGTGTGGAGGTAGTCGAGGGCGGCGTCCCTGGGCACGTACCAGGCATTGCCGGTCCGGATGGCCGACAGGTCGTCGGAGTGGACCAGGCGGTAGACGGTCAGCTTGGTCAGCCGCAGCAGCGCGGTGGCATCCGCGATGGTCAGGAGCCGGATGTCGTCCGCTGGCGGGTGCGTCACCGGGCGTGTGAGGGCTGGCTGGGCCCGGGATGGCTGGGGGTTTAGTGGGTGCGGTGTCGGGTCCAGGTGGTGAGGAGGTCACCGGACAGCGGGGTGAGGCGGGGTAGGCCGAACCCGGCTCCTGGTGCTGCTGGAGCGGTACGCCGACGGCCCGCTGAGCATTCAAGCCCGGACAAGGCCGCCCAGCGGCGGTCCACCTGCTCGCGGCCCTCCTGAGCGTGCCTCCCAGAGCCGTCCGCCGCCACGCCCGCGGCTCCCGCTGGCCGCAGGCTGCGCCAGGCGGTGAACCACCGGACGGGGGAGGGGTTCTGTCCCGTGCGCCTGGCCGCGCGGGCAGCGAAGCAGGCCCGCGCGGAAGCCGCGGATGCCCGGCGCCGAGCAACACACGCGAGCCACGGAGAGAAGTAGCTCATCCCCACCGGAGGGTGTGACCTGTCGATGCCGTTGGGCGTGAAATGGCTCCACAGGCCATATTGTCTAGACCTTTAGTCGGACCTGTCTAGGCGCCCGGCAGGTGGTGTCGGATGACTGGGGCAGTGACTGTGTGTGATGGTTGGTGGGGTCGGAGGGCCGGGTCGGCCCGCTTGGGGGTCGGCCCGGTGTTGTGGGTTGTTTTCGGGGTGAATTCTGCCGGGTATTCCGTGCTGTTGCTTTTATGGATTCGCTGCCTGTGGTGGTCTGAATTCGGGTTGGGATTGCGGGGTGGGGGTGGTGGCGGGGGTTGGTGTTCGGTTTCGTCCAGGGGTGGAGCCGCCGGCCCCGCCCCGTCTGGGTCGTTCCGGCCCGCTGTGCCCTGCCCGCCCGCTGCGCCGCCGTCCAGGCCGGGCACGCCGTCCGGGCTCCGCCCCGTTCGGGGCCGTGCGTAGGTCGGGGGTGGCCGTCCGGGCCCCTTTGCGTCGTCGTCGCCGTCCCGCTGTGCTGGCCGCGGTCCGGGGCCGTGTCGCCGTCGAGGCCGTGCCCGTCCGCTGCGCCGTCGCTGGACGGCTGGACGGGTGGGTGGCCGTCAGGCCGCCCTGGTGGGGGAGGTGGGTCAGCGGCCGGCGAGGTGGCGGGAGGTGAGTTCGATGTCTTGGAGCTGGGTGGTGGTCAGACGCCGGGCTTCCCAGATGACCGTGGCCAGGTCCACGGCCCGGGTGTGGAGCGGCGGCAGGTCGTCGGGTAGGTGGATGCCACCGAGTGCTGCGAGGTCGGGGGCGGGGATACCGAGCACGCCGGCGAAGCCGGCTACCAGCTCGGGGGTTGCTTCGACGGTGCCGCGGCCGACCCCGCCGATGGTGGACGGAGACAGGTAGATCCGTCCGTCGGTGACCGCGTACAGGGCCCTGACCGTGCTTGGCCAGGTGAGGTTCCGGCTGTGGGCGAGCCCCAGGAGCACCGCGCCGAAGCCCGGCTCGTACCGGTGGTACGGCCGGTCGACCCCGCCACGCCCCTCACGCCGCACCAGGGGCTGCGCCCGGATCGCGTCCAGCAGCGGTCGCCGGTTCTCGGCGGGCATGATCATCGCGTTGTAGATGACGGTGCTGATCGACCAGTTCGGGTTGCGGGTGATCGGTGTCAGGTCGTCGGGCACCGGTTGTCCGGCGAGGACGAACAGGTCGGCGGCGTGCAGGCCGAGTGCTGGTCCGAGGTCTCTCAATAGCCGTCCGGTCGGCGGCTGCCCGCCGAGCACGGCTTGCAGCTCTGCCGGGTCGATGCCGGCCGCTGACGCAAGCGTGGCGGAGCCGAGCGCCCGGTGGCCCGTCAGGTGCGCCAGCAGCGCGCCGAACCGTAGTAGGCCTGCCATGCCGTCAGCCTACCGACGGCC
This sequence comes from Kitasatospora sp. MY 5-36, assembly GCF_001182915.1. Lineage (NCBI taxonomy): Bacteria > Bacillati > Actinomycetota > Actinomycetes > Kitasatosporales > Streptomycetaceae > Kitasatospora > Kitasatospora sp. MY 5-36. The sequence goes on along the minus strand of NZ_LFVW01000116.1, from coordinate 11,391 downwards.
TGCAGGTGCTGGCTGTCCTGGGGCACCGTCTGGAGCTGCAGGTACCCGTGCTGGTCGGGCTGTCGGGGCCGGCTTTCTCCTGGTGGTGTGCTCGGCGGCCTGGCGGGACGGTTGGGTGGCCGTCAGGCCGCCGTGGAGGTCCGTTCCGGGGCGGCTGGCCGTCAGGTCGCCCTGGTGGTGGCCCAGGAGGCCTGTGCCTGGCCTTCTGCTGGTGGCCCAGGAGATCCGTTGTCGGGGATTCTTCCGTCCGGCTGCGCGGGTTGGGAGGGTGGGGTGGTGAAGACTGCGCGAGGAGCCGGTCCGGATCGTGTCTGTGTGCTGCCGGGGCGGCCGGGGTGGATCCGGGATGTCGTCTACCTCGGCGACTAGGTGCTGGACTACCTGGCCGTGGCCGCGGCGGTGAACGCCTGGCGGGAAGATGGCCGGTATCTGCTGCCGGCGGACACCTACCGGGTCGCGGCCCAGGCGATCACGGACCTGGCCGTCGCCGTCCATCGCTGTCCTGGCCGTGCCCCGTCCCGTGCCTGCTTCCGCCGTCCGGGGCCGTCCGGGCCTCGCTGCGCTGCGGGGTCCTTCTCGCTTGTGAGTGGGTGGGGTGGTGTCAGCGGGTTGGGTGGCAGCAGGCTGGCTGAGCTCAAAGACTCGTTGAGCGGGGCTTCTCAGAGCCGATGTCGTGGATCTTGGCTGTTGTGAGGTGAACAAGCAGCTGTCATGGTCTGCGAGTTGCCTCTATCACGCGTGGTAGGTGGCTGACACGGGGTTGCTCATTCCGGTGTGCGTTGCCGTGGTGGGGGAGTGGGTTCCCGTGTCCATGTCCTCGCCGCTTGGTTCGCTTAAGGAGGAGTCGGTTTCCGTGGCTGATCTGGGTCCGCTGGTGTCCCGTTCGGGGGAGCGGGCGTTGACGCGGCGGGTGGTGATGCGGCGGCTGCTCGCGGTGGACGAGGCCGGGCAGTTGTCGTCGGTGCATGTGCGGATCGCGGCCGAGTCGGCTGGGGTGTCGGTGCGGACGGTGTGGAACTGGCTGGCCATCGCCCGGCGGTCGGGTCGTGTGGAACCGGTTCCGCGCCGTGGCGGGCTTCTCGGTCACGGACGTGTTGTGGTCCCGGCTTTCCGAGCTGGGCGGGAACGTGGCGGCGCTGCACCGGGAACTGACCGGGCAGGCCGACAGCGATCCGGAACACGCCTGTGCCGAACCGGTGCCGTCGTTGGGGACGCCGCACCGCGCGGTCCAGCGGGAACGGCAGGCCGGCCGTGTTCTGCACGGCGTGCGGCCTGGACAGGGGCGGGTGGATCCGGCGGTGTATGACCGGGCGCTCGCGGAGCTGGCGTTGCCGGGCACGGTCGATGAGGCCGGCCGGGTCGCACCGGTCGCCGAGCCCGTCCCGGCGGCCGTGCTTCACGGAGGTCCAGGCGCGGGAGCAGGTGCACCAGTAGGAGCGAAGCGGCGGACGCCACGCCTCAGGCCCCTTGCGGCGAAGTTCACCGCCTACCGCGAGCTGTTCCGCACCAAGGTGAAGAGCACCGACCCCGCGCTGGCCGACGAGGAGCCGGCCGACCGCACGGTGCATTGGTGGCGCCGGACCTGGCCGGGCCACTCCCGGCCCGGGTACCCGCCGGTCGCCCTGGTGGTCACCGACGCCGGACCGGTCGCGCTGGCCAACCGCCAGCGGGCGGTGGCGGACCTGGCGCGCGAGGACTGGGGCGGGTCCTGGTGGACCATCCGCGCCCACGACGCGGGCGGGGACGGCTGGCGGGAGTACGACGACGCGGTGCCGGTCATCGCCACCACGCTGGATCTGCTGGCCGAGCACGGCCCGATGGGCCCGGTGTGGTGGCGCTACGGCCGCGACGGGGCCCGCTACTGCCTCCTGGAGGCGCTGGAGAGCCCGGACACCCGTCAGGCGTACGACGAGCGCCAGGACGCCCGGGAGGAGAAGGCCCGTCAGGTTCACCGCGAGCTGATGCGCACTCTCGCCTGCGCCGACTGCGGCCGGGTCCCGAAAGAGGAGAGCACCTGGGAGTACGGGCCCGAAGGACAGATGGAGTGGACCCGCCGCCCCGGCGGCCGCTGTTGGGACTGCCACGAGAAGGAGCAGCAGCGGCGCGAGGAGGAACGGGAGGCCGGGGCCCTTGCGCGGCTGGAGGCGGCCCGGGCGGCGAACGCGCGGCTGCGTCCGTGTTGGACGTGCGGGAGCTCGATCGGCGGGAAGTCAGGGTCGGTGTTGGAGTTGACCGAGAAGGCTGGCCCGGACCGGCTGGAGTGCCCGCAGTGCGACAGCGACCGGGAGGAGAAGGAGCTGGGGCCGCTGGTGCTGCCCGCTCCGACGCGTCGGGAGCTGCTGGCCGCTCGCTTCTCGGCCCCGGCTGACCCGTGGTGGCAGGAGCGGCTTCTGCACGCCGAGCTTTACCCGGTGAGGGACGGCATCAGCGCGTGAGCGCACCGGCCACCCCCTCCGAGCAGCAGGCGATCCGGCCTCCTCACCCCTGATCCCGGCGGCGCACCGCCCCCGACCTCGTTTGAACACACCAGGGCCGTCGCCGGATCCGGCGACGGCCCTGCGGTTTCTGCCTATGCGGTGCCGCGGTCCATTCGGGGCGTCCAGAGCCCGGTGGGCCCGTCGGCGCGCTGACGGTCCCGTCGGCGCTCGTCGGCCTCCAGACGTCGGACCTTGCGCCGCACCCGCTTGCTGAACGCCACTGGGTCCGCAGCGCCGGCCTCCTCGGCGGCCGCCACCCAGGTCGTCACCCCCGGGCGACCGAACGCCAGTACCACGTCCCGCTCTGGCGGGGCGAGGCGGCTCAGGATGACCGCCAAGCGCCGGTCACCAGGGAGCCAGTCGAGCAGTGGGTCCTCCGGCAGCGAGCGGTTGGCCAACAGCTCCCGCAGCGAGATGCCCTCGTACACCGGCGCCTCCAGCATCCGGAGCCGCCTCCCATTGACGGTGCGCTTCCACAACGGCACCAGTTGCCGGTGCGTCCTCATGATCTTGGCGATGAGCACGGCCAGGGCGTCCGGGGCGCTTCGGTCGGGCTCGCGGTCCGGGTAGAACCAGTTGTTGCTGAGCAGCGCGGTGGATGCGGCCTCCCGCCATTGGGGGCCGTCGTTCACCTTCGGGAGGGCGCGCAGGAACCTGCCGACGTGGTCGTCATGGCCGTGTAGAGCCGCTTGTCGGGCGGCGAACGCGCGTACCAGCAAGGGGACGCCGACTACGTGCTCCGGCGTGGTCAGGTCGAGCCGGGTCGGCGCCGCCTGACCAGCCATCGCTTCGACGCGACGGGCGACCTGGTCCTGGTAGGTGTGCATGGGGTTGAGCTGCGCGAAGAGCGTGCCGCCGGAAAGCATCTCGATGTCCGAGCCGTCGGCGGCCACGGAGTAGGCCCCGTCGAGCTCTGCCCCCAGGCCGCTGATGGCGAACATCTCGCGGATCCGGGGGAGGGGCGGCAGGCCCGGGCGGAGCAGGTCGTGGCTGATGGAACGGAGCTGCATCAGGCCCGGCGACAGGCTGTCGGCCAGCGAATCATGCGTGGTCATCGCCTGCACCTCCTCTCTTCCGCTTGATGGTCCGGAAAGCCCAGGCGCCGGTCGCGATGAGCGTGGCGGCAGCCAGGGCGCCGACGGTCTCGGCGCCCGCCGACATCAGGAACGCCTTCACCGGGCCCCCCGGTTCCGGGGCTCGGCCTGCCGTTCGGCAGGGGCGGCCCGGTGCCCAACCGGAGTGGGCTTGTTGCGGTCCATCGTGATCCTTCCGTCGAAGTGGTTCTACTCTTCGGCGGTGGGAGCGCAGCGGAGCGACAGAAAATCCGCCGGACTCTCCTGTGATCCCGGTCACTCGGCCTGCCGAATGTTGATCTACGGGGGTTCGTCGGCGGGGGACCAGCTGCAGCGCGGGGCGCCGGCTGGACTGTGCCGCTGCGCCTGGTCCTCGTCCCCGAGGTCCACCTGGGCGGCCGCCTCGCCCCGGTCCGGCGTCACCGCAGGCGGGCCATGGAGGCCTCCACGGCTTCCTTGAGTTTGTCGACGGCAACAAGGACCTCGGTGGCGAGCTCGTCCGCTTCCCGCTTGCGGCCAGCACGGTCACGGTCCATGGCCTCGTTCTCCTCGATCGCCTCTGCTATGGCCGTGATGCTCCGACGGCTGATCATCGGGATGATGTAGAGCGGGTGCTCGGTGGCTTTCACCGTCCCTGCAGCGATCCGGGCGACTGTCAGTAGTTGATCGGCACTCAGGTGAGCCTCCCGGGCGAACGCGATGGTCTCCGTGTAGCCTCCTTGCGGCAACTGCTCCTGCCTGAGGGGTCTCGCGCGCGCCGCACACCCGCAGGAACGCCAGGACGGCCTGCTCCGCGACGAAGGCCTGTCGGCCGTCCTCGAAGGGGATCTCGGCCGTGGTGCGCCACCCGTGTTGGGCATGCCGCCGTACTCGGTTTGTTCGACTGGCACGGCTTGTGACACCGACCTTCAGGGCGTTCAGCTCGCCGCACTCCGCGATGTAGAGCATGGCGCCGGCCGCCTCGGCCAGCGCATGGAAGTTCCGCCCTTGGCTGGTGCCTGCCGTTTTGGTCCGCATGCCGCGATCGTGCCGGACGGCACCGACAACTTGGCGGCCCCCCGCGGTCGCGCGCAGCTCCCCGGTCAGCCGCCGGGCCTCGGCCTCCGAGGCCGGGCCGACGGGCTCCCGGGCCGGGCGCCGGAACCCGGCCGCGGGCAGGTCAGGCCGCCGGATCCCGCGCGGAGCCCGGGCGGACGGCGGCCTTGGGTGCCATCCCGGGTCGTACGGCTCGCCGCCGACCTCGGCGAACTCGACCCGCCTTGCCTCGCTCGGGTCGGGGTCCGTCGTGTCGGCTCCAGGCCAGGAGCGTGCGGGCGGTCGCGGTGCGTGTGGTGAGGAGCTGTCGGCGCGCGGCGTCCCGTCGGGCAGGAACGGCAGGAGCATGAGCGCCGGGACGGCGGCGAGCGAGGCGATGATGAGCACCGGTGCGAGGGGCGCGGCCAGCAGGACCCACTGGGTGGAGGACATTGCCCGGGCCGAGCAGGACACCCCGATCAGGCGCCGGTGGTGGTGATCATGGCCTACAGGTACCGAGCGGGCGGCCCGGATACAGGTATCACCGCTTGTCCGTGGGCGCGCCGGATGCGGAGTTGACGCTTTGATGGTGGGCGGCTCTTCCGCCAGTCCATGGGCGGGATCTATGGTGATCGCCCGGCCACCTCGAAGAAGGGCTCACCATGGCGCGCACGATCGTCGACGCGTTCCTGTTCGACTCCACCTGGGGCGACAGCGTGGTGGAGCCGTCCGGCTCCGGGGCCGTGCTCCCCCCTCCCCGGCATCCCTTCGACGGGGCGCAGCTCGCCAAGATCCTCCGGGACAACCTCGATGGAGAGCTGACCATCATCGTGGACGCGAAGGGCAACCTGCGCCTACGGTAGAGCCCTTCCCGCGCCTCGGCGGCCCCGCCGCCGTGGGGTCGTCGGGTTGTTTGAGTCGACTGGGGGCGGCTGCCACTGCGTGGGAGGCTCGCCGCTATGCCTTGGTTCCGTTGTCGGGGTCTTGGCCCTCGACAGCCCGGCGGTACGGGCTGCGGCCACCAGCCTGGCTGCTGACGACGGCGTGGACCTGGCCGACGTCTGATGGCGCTCGCGGAAAACGGCCACCCCAGAATCGGGCATTGGCCAGACCTGCTCACCTTGATTCCCCACCTGCAGGTGGTTGACCTGGGGAAACGCCAGACCCCCGGGGCCGCCCGTCAGCCAGACCGCGCCAGCGACGCCGAAGGCGCCCTTGACGGGCCGGGGCGGGCCGAACACTCAACGGACGGGCGGCCCCCCGACCCCCGCTCGCTGAACTTCCCCACTCGCTTCAAGACTCAATGAGCTGGGGAATCGTGAGCGGGGGCGGGGAATTCCGGAGATTCTCATCAACGTCGAGTAGGTCCACGCGCCTGGGGGCGGGGGCCGGGCCGGTTTCCTCTGTGTGGTCCAGGGCGGGCTATGAGTGGTGCGCCGGGGATCCCACCGGGTCGGTGCCGCCGGTCACGGGGTCCGGGTGGGCGGTGAGCCAATGCTGGAGTTCGCGGTGGCGGAACTGGTAGGAGAAGCCGGACAGGCGCATCAGTCCGGCGTCGCAGCAGTGGTCGAGGAACACTCCGAGCCGTCGGGGCAGCCGTCCGCGGGTGCAGAGGATGAAGGCCAGGTACCGCCTGGCGCCGCCTCTGAGGAAGCCGGTCGCGAACGCGACCACGAGCCCGATGCTGGCGCTGATTATGGCGAGACGGATGGGCGGGATATAGACGTAGGTGAACTCGGTGACACGGACCTCTTCTCCGTAGTTGCTGCCGGGAATCAGGTAGACCAGCGCGAACACCCCGAACCCGACTAGGGAACCGGTCACCAGGCCCAATATCAGACCGAGAACGGCGTCTCCGCGGATGATGCGGCGGGGAGCGACAGCCGCAGTTGGCTGCACCCGCAGCGCGGAGGTGAGCCCGATGGCCAGCCCGGCCGCGAGCCCGGCGAACAGCCCGACGGCCCCCCAGGTGAGCAGTGGTAGCAGAGGGCCTCCCTCCTCCCACACCCGTGGTTCGGGAGTGGTGTCCTCCACCGCCTGGTAGACGAGGCAGATTGCGACGCCGGCCGTCACACCCACGGCAACGGAGATCAGGAGTGCCCTCAGCACACGACGGCGCCCCGACGCAGTCCACAGCCGGTTCAGGTCAGATCCGGCCGGGCGCTCCGCCCGGGAGATCGCGGTGGACACGGCCGTCAGGGCCACCGCGGCCACGATGCCGATGTCCATGGCCCACGCCTGATCGAAGGGACCGCGGCAATCGAACCACGACATGCCCTTCGGGATGAAGAGGGGCACCAACAAATCCGGCAGGGGCAGGCTGTTGGCCGCCAGGTGGATCGGGGCGAGCAGCAGGAGCACCGTGAGGGCGGACAGCAGTGCGTCGGTGCCGCGCACCAGCCCGGGGCCGCCCAGCGTCCACAGCCGGTGCAGGGTCAGGTCGGTGCCAGCTCCGGTTACCCCGGCGGCCGAGCCGTCAGCGGGGGCGGGGGCTTCCAGGTGTTTGGCGAGGCGGGCGAGCCAGCGGTGAACGTCCGCGGGGTGGTAGCGGTGGGACGGGTGTGGGTGGAGGGTGAGGCTGGCGGGGATGAAGCGGGCGAGGAGGTGGGCGTCGAGGTCGTGGGGGGTGGTGTGTTGCAGGAGGTCGGCGGGGTCACCGTCGTGGGCGTAGACGGTGGCGGCCAGGCACAGCCGCCAGGGGGTGGACAGGGCGGCGGCGAGGGGGCCGGCGGGGTCGTCGCGCAGGGCGTCGAGGACGGGGCCCCACCGGTCGCCGTCGACGGTGCGCTGGCGCAGGTAGGTGTGGGCGTCGGTGGCGGGGACGGCGTCGATCTCGATGCGGGCGGCGTCGATCAGACGGGCACGCGCGGCGAGGACGTCGTAGTGGGCGGTACGGCAGGTCAGCACCAGCGGGCCGGCCTCCCGCCCCTCCTGGTAGGCGTTCAGGGCCCGCAGCGCCTCCAGCGCCCGGGGGGCCAGCGGATCTGGCCCGCCGTCGGGGAGAACGGAGTCCATCTCGTCCAGGCCGTCCAGCACCGGGAGCACCCGACGGTGGCGCACCAACTCGGCCGCCATCGAGGCGGGCCAGCCGTAGGCCTCGACGAGACGCCGGACGAGCAGGTCGGACAGCGGGACGCGGGTGTCCCACGAGGCCAGGGACAGACGCACCGGCACGGGATCGTCCTCACCACGCCCGTCCAGGAGGACGAGCATCAGCTCCAGGACCAGGACCGTCTTGCCTGACCCGGCGGCGCCGGTGACGACGAGCCGGCGGGGCCGGGTGCCCCGGTAGTACGCGGCCACGTCCGGGACGGTGGGTGTGCCGTCGAACAGCCGCCCGGCGTCGGGGGCCTGCGCCGCGCGCGACGGCGCGGCGCGGAGCGTGAAGGTGAGGTTGATCCGCTGGGTGTCGGCGCCGAGCAGTTGCCGCCACTGTTGTTCCTCAGCCTCCGCGACCTGTCCGGCGAGCGTGGCGGCCCAGCCGCGCGACAGACCTGCGGTGTCCCGTTCCACTGGGCGGCGCAGCCCGAGGAGGCCGACCACCAGGCTCAGCAGGGCCACCGCCAGGCCCAGCAGGGCGACCCGGTCCGACAACGAAATCGTCCCGCTCCAGGCCGGCTGTACCACCGCGAACACCAGCATGGCCACCAGGACCGAGGCACCGCCCCACGCGAGCCACAGCCAGAGGCGACGATGCCCCCGCCACCCGGGCCCCGGCCTCACCGCAGGCCCCCGTCCCCCGTGGCGGACAGGACACGGCGCCGGTATGACAAGCAGGCACAACTGGCCTTTGAACAAGCTGACATGACGCAACGTTAGAACAGTCGACTTGCGGTGGGCGACCACAAGACCCGTCCTTCATCCGCCGTTAAGGATCACGGAGCCGTACAACCGCCACCGAACGTTCCCCAAAGCCCCCGCGCTCCTGTTCTCTTGGTGGTGGGGGTGGTTGGTGCGCTGTCGGGTCGGGTGGGCCTGCGGCGCCGGTTGACGGGGCCGGTGGGCCGGGTGCCGTCGTGCGGTCGTCCGTCCGGCCACCGGGCCGCTCGGCGTCGCCGGGCCGGTGCCGGGTTCGTCCCCCGGGGTCGCCGCTGTGCCGGAGAGACGACGGCGGCTTGTGGCGCCGATTCCGCACCGCCGAGGCGGTGTCGCGTCCGAGGGCGCGGGCCAGGGGTCTGTCGGGTCTACCAGGTGTCGCGGTGGCCGGGTGGCCGGGCGTCCAGGAGGTGGGTGCTGAGCCCGGCGTCGTCGGGCAGGGGTGTCCAGTCCTCGTGGAGCAGGCCGGCCATGGAGGTGTAGCCGTGGTGGCGGAGCTGGGCCTCGACGGCCGGCTGGTCCCACTCGGTGGTGGCGGTGTCGAAGCGGAAGGCGATGTCGCCGGTGGCGGGGTCGAGCCCGGAGACGAGCCATCCGGGGTGGGAGGCGTTGGGCGGGTAGGCCACGGCCAGCAGGGCGGCGTGGGCCTGGTCGGCGGCGCGTAGAGCTGTCAGGACGGCCTGGCGCGGGTCGACGGTGGGGACGGACGGGTCGGGCAGGTAGCGGCGCACGTCGGCACTCCATGGAATCGGTCCTGCACCGACCGTACTGCCCGTACTGCCCGCCCCCGCCGCTGGTCTGGGCCGCACCGGTGGTTGCGTCGCCGTCTCCTGGTGATGGAACCACCCGAAGCTCGCTGGGTGTGACCTGTTGGTGTTGGTGGGCGTGGAATGGCCCCGCATGCGGGGTTGTCTGGACCTTTGGTTGGGTGGGTCGGGGTGTTCGGCCGGGTCGGTGGCTTGGCTGTCTTGGTGACTGTGTGTGGTGGTGGGTGGGGTCGGTGGGGCGGGCCGGGCCGGTTGGGGATGGTTCGGCGGTGTGGGTATTTTTTTGGGCGGTTAATTCCGCTGGTAATTCGGTCTGGTTGTTTTCTCGAATTGGTCGCTGGGTGGTGGTGTGGATTCGGGTCGGAATTGTGGGTGTGGGGGTGGTGGCGGGGGTTGGTGTTCGGTTTCGTCCGGGGTGGAGCCGCCGGGCCCGCCGTCCCCGGCGGCCGTGCCCGTGCCCGCCTCGCTGTGCCGCCGTCCCGGGCCTGCTGTGCCCCTGCCCGGCCGTCGTCCCGGGTCCGCCGACGGGGACGGGTCCGTCGTCCAGGTCGTGCTCGCCCTTCCCGCAGTTCCCGGTGCCCGTGCCCGCCTCGCTGTGCCGCTGTCCGGGGCCGTGCGCGGGCCGGGGTGGCCGTCCGGGTGCCTGCCGCCGCCGTCGCCGTTCGGGCCTGTCCGGGCCTCACTGTGCCGCCGTCCCGGGCCGTGCGTCGTCCTGCTGCGCCGCTGCGCCCTGCGTCGGACGGCTGGGTGGCCGTCAGGCCGCCCTGGGTGGTGCCGTCGGGGAGGATGTCTTGGTCGCCGCCGTCCCGTCTCCTGGGGAGGCCTCGGCGGCCTCCCCAGGAGGCCGTCCCGGTGCTGTCGCGCCTGGTGTCGCGCCGGGGGTGCTGTCGTGTGTTGTGACGTGGGCGGATACCCCTGATTCCCTGTGTGTGGTCCGGGCGCGACAGGTGGGTGCGACAAGGGTGCCGGACGGGGCCGCGGGGGAGGTTCGGGTGGTGGCTGCTGCCGGTGCTGGCGACCACCAGGTGCCGGTGGTCCTGGTTGCCGTCCGGGGCGCCGGGGTGGCGGGGTGTGGTCGGGGTGGTGGCCGCGGGGAGGGCCGGCCTCGGCGGTTCCCCGCCTGCCTCGCCGTCCTGTCCGCGTTGCCCGGTGCCGGGCCCCGTCGTGGCCGCCGTCCTGGCCGTCGGTGTTCGGTTTGGTGTCGCTGCTCCGGGAATTGCCCGGGTGATGCTGGGAGGGATTTCCTGGGTGGTCTGGAATGGCGGTCGCCGTGTCGGCGTTGAGGGCCGTAGGCCCCTTTCCGGCGTGCCTGAATTCGATTTCCGTCCGCTGCGCCCAGGAAGGGTTTCGGATTGCCGCCAGAAAGGGAGCGGGAGGGAATTCGAATTCTCGCCAGGAATTCCGTCGGATAGGACTTGGATGGATGGTTGCCGTGATGTTGGAATGTTCGCGTCTCGTGCCCGTCCAGGGATGGTCGGGACAGGGCTGTACGGCGTTCCAGAAGACGTGTTCAGAACGCCGCCGGATTCGCTCTCGAATTCCGGTCGGGAGTCTGCGGTTGAGGGCTGGTCAGGCACCGCCGTGCGGGGCGCCGGTGAGGGCCCGCCACCGGGGCCGGGGAGGCCGTGTCGGACCGGTGGCCCGGAGGTGGCTCCCGAGGGCCGCAGGCCCCGCCCCGAGGATGGCGGCTGGGCCGCTAGCCCAGCAATCAGCCGGCGAACCGGTCACCGGACCGGTCACTGGATGGGACCGGGGGAGGGCCCCCGGGGTGGGGTTGTGGCTGATACCGGAAGTCCGCGACACATCGTCAACGCCGAGGGCCGCAGGCCCCGGCCGGCACCCCGCCGCCCCGGAGGGATGGGCCACTACCCGAATTCCGCCTCACATCGTCAACGCTCACCCCCGGGCGCAGCCCGGGAAACCCTGCCAGCCAATCGGCCCGTAGGGCCGTGAAAACACCGGCCCAACAAGACGGGAATGCCGACCGATTGACGGGCCGTAGGCCCGGGACAATGCCACGACAGGGCGGAGCGCAGCGACGCCCGACGCCCACCACCAACCACCCGCACAAACCCCGCGTATTCGCCGCAGGCGAATACCCCCAACCCCGCACCGCCCGCCGAGGCGCAGCCGAGGCCACACCACGCACGGTGACGCCGTAGGCGGCACCCCCGGCTGACGCCGCGTCAGCGGCGCCCCGGCCGCCAGGCCGGGGGCAAGGCCCTTTAGGGCCTTCCGCCCCCC
>NZ_LFVW01001166.1:0-612 GCF_001182915.1 Kitasatospora sp. MY 5-36 | reverse complement strand
CCGGACACGGGGTCACCGCCCCCGAGGGCGCGGGACCAGCTCATGGGTGGCCTCTCGGGGTCGTGGTGGAGGGGACCGGGGTGGTCCCGGGGCTCCCCTGGCCGGTGCGGGCGCCGAGCGGGCGGCCGAACCGGTCAGGGCAGCTCCGGGCGCGGGCGGCCTGTGCCCGGCCGCCGGCCTCGCGAGTGCGGGCTGGCGGCCGGGCGTTCAGGGCCGGCGGCGGATCAGCGGGCCTGCGGGCCCTGACCCGCACCGGGCGCGTTCTCGTCGTCGCCGAGGGAGAGGTTGTCCAGCGCGCCGGCCTGGAGGACCAGGCCGGCGACCTGGGCGCCGGTGATGCCGTTGGCGACGGCGCCCAGGTCGCCGGAGAGGGCGCTGCCGCCCGGGGCCTGGATGACCGTGCCGTGGATCACGGCGCCGGAGATGTGGTTGGTGATGACCATGTGCTTCTCCTGACGGATGTCGAACTCCCGGGCCGGTGCGGCGCCGGGAGGGGGCGTTGTACGGGTGGCCGCGGACCTGACGGCCCGGTGCGCGCCGCATCAGCGGTGCGTGCCGGGCCGTGCCGGTGGCGGCGGGGGCGCTCGCGGCCTGGCTGGCCGGTCCGGGCGC
>NZ_LFVW01001165.1:0-936 GCF_001182915.1 Kitasatospora sp. MY 5-36 | reverse complement strand
CGGCCGTGGCGAGGGTGGGGACGAACCAGGGGGTGGAGCGGCGGGTTCTGGGTGGTGCGGGGTGCGTGACGGGGCGGCGGTGTCCCCGTGCCGAAGGTGCTGCGGAAGCAGTCGGGTGGTGCGCCCCGGGGCGGCGTCACGCTCGCAGGCCTCGGGGCCGTTCTCTGAGTTGTTCTCAGTGGCTCGCTGTGGAGTTGTGAAGTAGCGGGCAGTTCCTTGGCCTGGCCCCCTCGGGCCGGACTTCCGGGTGCGTCGTGGTGGTGCGTTGGGTGCTGGGCCCTGGCGGGCCCGGCGCCCATTCCCGGCGCCGTCCGGCATGGACATGCCAGGACGGTTCCGAGAACAGGCGGCGGGATGCCGTACTGCATAGAGAGGGGAGAGAGGAGGAGGGGCTACTTGCCGGAGCCGCCGGCCTTCGCGGCCTGCGCCCTGGCGTGGGCCTCGCGGGCCCGCCGGAGCTGCTCGTCCTGCTGCTGGCGCTGGGCTTCCTCGGCGGTCACCGGCCACCCCCCTTCGGAGTGGGCGGGGTCTTCGGCGGGGTGGGGGTGCCGCCGGCGTAGCTGCGGCAGGTGGGGGCGATCGTCACCGCGGACCCCCGTCGTCGTGCAGGTCGCAGGACCGGCCGAACCCGTTCGCGCTGCCCGTGGTCCGGGGAGCGAGGAGCCGGCGGCCGTTGGCGCGGGCCTCGTCGTAGTCCGGACCGGCCCACACACGGCCGTCAGCGGCGACGTGGTCGGGCGTGTCCGTACGGGTGGCGGGCCGGGACTCGGACCGGCGGAAGGACAGGGCCATCAGGACCGACCCCCCGCCTGCTGCGCCATCTGCTCGCGCAGCCGGTCCGCCTCCTGGCGGGCCCGCTCCGCGGCCGCGGCGGCCTCCTGGGCGGAGCGCAGGCGCTCCGCGATCACCGCGTCCAGGGCCGCGGCCTGCGCCGCG
>NZ_LFVW01001164.1:0-1575 GCF_001182915.1 Kitasatospora sp. MY 5-36 | reverse complement strand
CAGGCTGCGGTGCGGGTCGGGCGGCGGGACCGGCTCGACCAGCCGCAGCCGCCACCGGGCCACACCGGCGGCGGGGATGCCCGCGAGCGCCAGGGCGAGCAGCACCGGCAGTCCGAGGCCGACCACCGACAGGCCCGCGCCGACCACCAGCAGCACCGCGAGGACCACCAGCAGCACCGGCCCGAACAGCGCCCCGCCGAGCAGGTACGCCCAGCAGCGCGGCACCCAGCGGGTGAACGGGAAGCGCAGCGGGTGCGCCCGCAGCGCCTCGCGTACGGACGTCGGCCGCCGCTCCCCGTCCGTCACCGACCCCTCGTTCACCCGGTCCACCCTAACCGACCGGCTGACGGTCCTTCGGGGCTCGGGCGCGGGCCGCGCGCGGCCTGGTCAGCGCGACGGCGGCGACCACCAGCGCGCCGCCGGCCAGGGCGTTCCAGCCGACCGGCTCGGCGAGGAAGGCCGCGCCGAGCGCGGTGGACCACAGCGGCGTCACGTACGTCACGGCCGAGGCCACCGTCGTCCCGGCGCCGCGGACCAGCGCCAGGTTGAGCAGGTACGCCACGCCCGTACCGAGCGCGCCGAGCACCAGCAGCGCGCCGGCCGCGGCGGCGCCCGGCCAGCGCGGAAGGCCCGCGGCGAACGGCGCCACCAGGGCCAACTCGACGGTGGCGCAGGTGATCTGGAGCGTGGAGAGGGTGGTCACCGACTCCGGGCGGCCGGACAGGAAGCGGCGCAGGTAGGCGAAGCCCGCGCCGTAGCAGCAGGCGGCGGCCAGGCAGGCCAGCGCACCGGTGGTCGCACCGGCGCCCAGGCCGCGCCAGACCCCGAGCACGGTGAGCACACCGACGAAGCCGAGTCCGAGACCGGCCAGCCGGCGGCCGCCCGGGCGGCGCTCCTCGGGGACGGTCAGCACCGCGAACAGCAGGGTGAACAGCGGGGTGGTCGCGTTCATCACCCCGGCGAGCACCGAGCTGACCCTGGTCTCCCCGAAGGAGAAGAGGGTGAACGGCACGCTGTTGAGCAGCACCGCGACCACCGCCGAGTGCCCCCACAGCGCCCGGTCGCGCGGGGCCCGCTCGCCGCGCAGCAGCAGCACCGCCCACAGCGTGGTGGCGCCGAGCAGGCAGCGCCACAGCGCCACCCACAGCGGCGGCACGCCCGCCTCGACCGCCACCTTGATCAGGGCGAAGCTCGCGCCCCAGATCGCCGACAGTGCCACGAAGCCCGGCAACCAGCGCCTCACCCCGACCACCTCCGTCCTCCCGTCGCGTCTTCTGGACAGAGCGTGGCCCGGCGCCGCAGCATGAGTCCAACAAGTGGCAGTGCACTCGTGATGAGGAAGTCTCATGACCCCGGACGTCAACCTGGCCCAGCTCCGGGCACTGGTCGCGGTCGCCGACACCGGCGGCTTCAGCGCGGCCGCCGACGAGCTCGGCATCAGCCAGTCCGCGGTCTCGCACGCCGTCGCCGCGCTGGAGCGCAGCCTCGGCGCGCCCGTGCTGTGGCGCGGCACCCCCTGCCGGCCCACCCCGCTGGGCGAGCAGGTCCTGCCGCACGCCCGGACCGACGTCGCCT
>NZ_LFVW01001163.1:0-1576 GCF_001182915.1 Kitasatospora sp. MY 5-36 | reverse complement strand
GCGGGGGCTGGCCCTGGCGGCGCTCGGCGACGCGCTCGCCGACCGCGCGGCCGCCGAGGGCACCGGGGATGCCGGGGATGCCGCCGGGGAGGCGGCCCGGGCGCACCGGTCCGAGGCCTACGACATCCTGGCCTCCATCGGCTCCCCCGAGGCCGCCCGGCTGCGCGAGCTGATCGGCCCGGCCCGGCCCGCCGTCCGGCCGCGCCGGCAGTGGCCGTCCTGGCTGCCGGCATGACCCGCCGGAGGTCCGCCCGGTCCGGCGAGCCGACCTGGGGGCGCCTCCGCGGGAGGACAGGGGGACGCCGGCAGGTCCAGGGCGCGGACAAAACCGGTATCTCCGAGTGCGGGCGCCCTGGCAGACTCCCCGCCATGGCCAACTCCTACGCGCGACCGGTCCTGAGGACGGCGGACCTCGACGAGGCCCTGCGAGCCGCCGGGCGGTTGCTGGATCTCGCCGACACCCGGGAGCTCGAGGTCGACTTCGACGCGCGCGTTCCCGACGCGCGGGCCCTCGAACGGCTCCTGGGCCTCCTGCCGGGTGCCGAGTGGTGGGCCGACGGCGCCGGACACGGCTCCTCCGACAGGGGTGACCCGCCGTCGGCCCACCTCCCGGTCCGGTTGATGGGCTGGGGCATGTCCGCGGACGTGGTGCGGCCGGTCCTGGCGGCGGCGGGGGCATGCCCGGTGTCGGTCCGCTGGGACTTCTCCGGCTGGCCGGAGGCTCCCGACATCGGCCTCGGTGCCGGAGGTCCCAGGGGCGCCTACGTGACGGTCTGCGCGCATGCCCGGGACCTCGACCTGACGGAGCCGGCGGCCGACCACACGGTGTTCGTGCACGTCAAGCATGTCGAGGCCGAACGCGCCCCGTGGCTGGCGGCACGAGTCGGCCTCCAGGTGATCGGCGAGCTGGTGATGGCCCCGTGGTGACCCGGGGCCGTGGCCCCGCCCACAGCGCCGCCCCGGCTCCCGGATCGCGGACGAACCCGGCGTCGTCCGCGGCGTAGTCGTACAGCTCGCCGTCGCGGCCCCGGTCGACGGCGGTCTCCGGTCGGTTCCGGGCAGTCGGCTCCCGGCGGCTCAGTCGAACGTCCACACCTGGTTCTGCGCGCCCGTGCAGGCCGCCACGTGGGTCCCGACGCCGATGCCCTCGGACGTCAGGCACAGCTGGGTGGCGACGTTGGCGATCCGGTAGCCGCCCGGGACCTGCGCGATGGCCCAGACCTGGTTCCAGTCGGCCGGCGGGCTCGTCCAGATCTGGACCAGTCCGCTCCTGCGGTCCTGGTCCAGCACCTTGGTGAAGTTGCTGGAGGCGTTGCGCAGGTAGTACATCCCGTCGGCGACCCGGTCCAGCCGCCAGAGCTGCGCCGCCGTGCCGTTGGCGAAGTAGGTGCCGACCGTGTTGCCGTCCCGGTCGTTGGAGGAGTAGTTGTCCAGCAGGCCGTTGGTGCCGGTGATCCGCGCCTCGGCGGGCAGCGGCGGTTTCGGCTGCGGCGTGGGCTGGGCGGACTGCGTCGGGGTCGCGGGCGTGGTGGGGGTGGCCGTTTCGCCGTGACGGGAGGCCGGCTCGGTGCGCGGC
>NZ_LFVW01001162.1:0-1588 GCF_001182915.1 Kitasatospora sp. MY 5-36 | reverse complement strand
GGCGGATCGCCGTCCGGGCGACCGAGGTCGGCGGGGTCGCGGTGCCGGCCGGCACGCGGGTCCTGCTCGACATCGCCGCCGCCCAGGCCGGGGCGCCGGCCGGGGTCGCGCTCACCTTCGGTGCCCCGCCCCGGAGTTGCCCGGGCCGCTCGCAGGCCCTGGTGATCGCCGAGGGCATCCTGTACGGCGCCTCCGACCCGGCGGACACCGGGACGCCGCCGCCTACCCCGGACCTCGACAAGGCCGAACTGGCCGCCCTGGTGCCGGAGATGGTCACGTACGTGCTCGCCCTGGCGGTCGGCTGGACGGCCTGGGACGGCCGTCCGATCGTCAACACCGACGGCCGAACCTACGCACCGCACAAGGCCGTTCGCCGCATCACCGACCATCTCGTCGACCACCTCGCCGAGGTGGAGGCCCGGCTGGTCGGCGAACCGACCGAGCCCGACCACTGGCACGCCTCCAACGCCACCACCCCTGCCGACCTGGCCCCGTTCACCGCCGCCGACCTGGACGAGGCCCGCAGCCGGCTGACCCGGCTGGCCGGGATCTGGTCCCGGCGGGTCGCCGCGCTGCCGGACGAACGGCTGGACGACTCCCCGGGGACGGGCTGGAGCTTCCGGCAGATCGTCTGCCACGTCTCCGAGGCCGGGTACTACTACGCGGACTCGGTCGGGAGCCTGGCGGGTGCGAGGGGCGGCGCCGCGGATCCGGCGGGGGTGACCGACGGCCCGGCGTGTGTGATCGACAGCCCGACGTGTGCGACCGACAGTCCGGCGGACCCGACCGGACACCGTGCGAACGAGCCGATGGAGACGACCCGATGACCCCCTTCGCCGCCCTGCACCACCGCCCCGGGCGCCCGCTGCTGCTCCCCAACGCCTGGGACCACGCCTCGGCCGTTGCCCTCGCCGCCCAGGGCCACCCCGCGATCGGCACCACCAGCCTGGGTGTGGCGGCCGTCGCCGGCCTCCCCGACGGCGCCGCCGCCACCCGCGCGGAGACCGTACGGCTGGCGCGCAGGCTCGGGCGCGGCGGCTTCCTGCTCAGCGTCGACGCGGAGTCCGGGTTCAGCGACGACCCGGACGAAGTCGCCGAGCTGGCCGTGGAGTTGGCCGAGGCCGGCGCGGTCGGCATCAACCTGGAGGACGGCCGGGCGGACGGCACGCTGGCCCCGTCCGCCCGCCATGCCGCGAAGATCGCCGCGGTGAAGGCGGCCGCCCCGGAGCTGTTCGTCAACGCCCGTACCGACACCTACTGGTGTGGGCAGGACGCCCCCGAGGCGGAGACGCTCCGCCGCCTGGACGCCTACCAACAGGCGGGCGCGGACGGCGTGTTCGTCCCCGGGCTGACCGGTCCGGCGGCCATCGGCCGGCTGGTCGGCGCGCTCGCCGTCCCGCTCAACATCCTCTGGACGCCGACCGGCCCGGGCCTCGCCGAGCTGGCCGCGCTCGGGGTGGCCCGGGTCAGCCTCGGGTCGCTGCTGTACCGCGCGGCACTGGCGGCGGCGGTGGCCACGGCGGCGGCCGTCGCGGCGGGGGAGCCGGTCGGTCCGGTGCCGGGGTACGCGGAGGTGCAGGCGCTCAGC
>NZ_LFVW01001161.1:0-1600 GCF_001182915.1 Kitasatospora sp. MY 5-36 | reverse complement strand
GGTCTTGTTGACCGGACTGTTGTTGCTGTAGGCGCAGGCCTTCGTGCTGGGCCTGGTGGTCCAGGCGCTGTTCGCCCCGGAGGAGTTCCCGGCGGAGCGGCAGACGGAGCTGCTGGACGCCTACCTGGCCGGGCTGGCGGGGCTGGCGGGGTAGGCCGGGGCGCTTCCGGGCGCGCCGGCCCGGCCCGGGGCGGGCTCCGGCGCGTTCGGGGTGGGGGATTCACCGGGAATTCCGGTTGTTCCGGTTGGACCCGTTTTTCGCCCCGTTTTCCCGACGGCCCGACACGCATGGTCACGAGTTCTGTGCGATGAGTGCGCGGAACGGTTGGTGTACGGGATTACCGACTGGTCCGGAGCGGACACGGAAAGTGTCCGCCGGAGTGGTGGCCTGCGGAATTGCGGGGTGGTGCCCCCAGCAGGATTCGAACCTGCGACCTACCGCTTAGAAGGCGGGTGCTCTATCCGCTGAGCTATGGGGGCGGGACGGGCGGTGCCCTGGCGGGCGCGACCGTGGCCGGGATCGGGCTGGCGAGCGCCGGGGCGCGCGCTGTCCGGCCCCGTACCTGAGGGTGGGGGTGGGGGTGGTGGGCCCTCGCCCTGTCGGGGACAGGATAAGGGTGACCGGTTCCCAGGCCGGGTGTGACGACACCGCCGTTGGTGTGTCGGTTCGGTGGAGCGGTCCGATAATCGCAGGTGAAGGCCGTGAGTGCAGCGGTCTGGGAGTGTTCCGCGCCGGACGTTGTGCAGTCGTTACGGGGCTGCCTCCTCACCCGTTATGGATTCGGCACGGAGAATGCGGCGCCGACGGTGCGGGTGGGGGCCTTAATCGCGGTTGCGCCGGTCGTATGACGTGCGCGGACGGCCGTCGGGGCGCCTTCCGGGGCGCGTTCCCGGGCGGGTTCCGGGGTGCGCCGGCCGGGCGGCGAGCAGCGAGTTTGTTGTCATGGCCGCGAAGAAGCGGGGTCGAAGCGGCGACGGAAGGCTGAAATTCACCCCTGCGGGTGACAACAGTTCCACAGGCCCGAGTTATCCACAGGATTTCGGAAGTCGGTGGCCCGGATTTCCCTCGAAGTGCACGCTCAAGGCGCACCGGTCGATTCCGTACGGTGCATCGGCGAGAACGGAGGGTGTGCCGTGAGCGAGACGCATGTGACGGTGATCGGCAATGTGGCGACGGAGGTGAGCTACGGCGAAACCAGCGGCGGGGTGCCGATGGCGAACTTCCGGCTCGGCTGCACCGAGCGGCGGTACGACCGGCAGCGCGAGTGCTGGGTGGACGGCGAGACGCAGTGGGTGGCGGTGACGGCCTGGCGGGCGCTGGCGGTCAATCTGATCGGCTCGCTGTCCAAGGGCGATCCGGTGCTGGTGAGCGGCCGGCTGCGGGTGCGCGAGTGGACGGAGGGGGAGGTGAAGCGGAGCCGGGCCGAGATCGACGCCCGATCGGTCGGACACGACCTCACCCGTGGTACCACGGCGTTCCGGTGGGCGGCGGGGGTGCGCGGGCAGCCGCCGGGCGGCGCCGGTCCGGTCGGGGCGGAGGGCGGGGGCGAGGCCGTGCCGGGGTGGATCGTCAGCGCGGTGGAGGCGCGCAGGGGCTCCG
>NZ_LFVW01001160.1:0-1458 GCF_001182915.1 Kitasatospora sp. MY 5-36 | reverse complement strand
GCGCCCAGGCGGTGAGCAGCATGGTCAGCGGGGAGGCGGCCATGACGGTGGCGGCGGCGCTGGTGGGCAGCAGTTGGGAGGCGAGGTAGAGCAGGACGAAGAAGACGGCGGTGTTGAGCAGGCCGAGCAGCGCGCTGCGCCACCACCAGGCGCCGTGCGGGCGGCGGCGGGCGAGGGCGAGGAGCAGCAGGCCGGCGGGCAGGGCGCGCAGGGCGGCGCCCCACAGGGGGTGGTCGGCGGGCAGGGGGGCGTGGGTGACCCAGTAGTTGGCGCCCCAGGCGACGGGGGCGAGGGCGGTGAGCAGGACCCACCGCGTATTGGCTTCCATGGAAGACAATATAACTTCCTGGGAAGCTATTGGGGGTAGGATGGCGCCCATGGAGCACGGACAGGGACACGGACACGGACACGGACAGCACGCCGACCACGTCGCCCGGGTCCAGGCCGAGTGGCGGCGCGAACGCCCCGACCTGGACGTCTCCCCGCAGGCCGTCATCGGGCGCCTGCACCGCCTCGCCGCCCGCCTGACCGCCGAGCTGACCCTCGTCTACCAGCGCTACGGCCTGGGCGAGGGCGAGTTCGACGTGCTCGCCGCGCTGCGCCGGGCCGGCGCCCCGTACGAGCGGGCCCCGGGCGAGCTGGCCGCGCACACGATGGTGACCACCGGGGCGATGACCAAGCGGATCGACCGCCTGGAGCGCGCCGGGCTGGTCACCCGGCGCCCGGCCGCCGACGACCGGCGCGGGCGCGTGGTCGCGCTCACCGAGGCCGGCCGGCGCCTGATCGACGAGGCGTTCACGGCGCACATGCGCAACGAGCACCGGCTGCTGGCCCACCTGAGCCCCGAGGAGGCCGGCGCCCTGCAGGGGTTGCTCAGCGTCTGGCAGCAGCGCCTGGACGGCACCGGGGGCGCGGACCCCGGTGCGACGCGCGGGGCCTGACGCCGGGCCGTGGGAAGCTGACGCATGACCAGTGCACCTCCCCCGGACTCCCCCTCGCCCGGCCACCGGTCCGACTCCGCTCCCCCGCCCGGCTGGGGGAACCCGGCCGTGCGCGCCGACCGGCGCCTGGTGGCGATGCTGCAGGAGCTGCGGGTGCTCCAGACCGGCGTGCAGATCGTCTTCGCGTTCCTGCTCGGCGTCGCCTTCACCCCGCGCTTCGCCCAGCTCACCGACGCCCAGCAGGACGTCTACGTCACCACCTTGCTGCTGTCGGTCGTCGCCGCGGCCGTCCTGGCCACCCCCGTCGCCCTGCACCGCGGGCTGTACCGCCACCCGGGCAAGGAGCGGATCGTCGCCGTCTCCGTCCGCGTCGCCCAGGTGGGCCTGCTGCTGCTCGCCTCCGCGCTGACCGGCGCCGTGCTGCTGGTCCTGGACGTCGTCCTCGGCACGGCGCTCGCGGTGCCGATCACCTGCGGCATCGCGCTGATCTTCGCCGTGCTGTGGTTCGGCCTGCCCT
>NZ_LFVW01001159.1:0-1609 GCF_001182915.1 Kitasatospora sp. MY 5-36 | reverse complement strand
GCTGGCGGCGCCGGCCGGCGGACATCGCGGCCTTCGGCCCGCTCCAGCGGGACCTGCTGCGTTCGGCGATCGAGGCCACCCGGGTCGGCGGCGTGGTCGGCTACGCGACCTGCTCGCCGCACCTCGCGGAGACCCGGGCGGTCGTGGACGACGTGCTGCGGGCCGAGGGCGGCCGGGTCGAGTGGATCGACGCGCGCCCGCTGCTGCCCGGCGTCCCGGCGCTCGGCGACGGCCCGGACGTGCAGCTGTGGCCGCACCTGCACGGGACGGACGCGATGTACCTGGCGCTGCTGCGGCGTACCGCCTGACGGCGGGGTACCGATGCCGCCTCCCCGGTCGGGGTCGCTTCCCCGGCCGGGGTCGTCGCCTCGGCGGGGAGGCCGGCCGGTCGGCTCCGGCAGGTGAACCGCCTCCTGTCCGGGCGGGGTTGACGCGGCGTCGGATGTCGGCTTCCATGGCTGCTGTGTAGCCGCTCGGCTGCATGATCTTTGGGGGGCAGGCTTCGTCGCGTCGAGCGGCGGAAGCCGGGGAAGCAACCCCACAAGACATGCGGCGCGATGCGGCTGTTTCGTTGTGTGGAGTCGGATCCTCGGCGCTGCCCTCCCCGGCCGTGGGAGGCGGCAGTGTCATCGGAGATTCGACGTTCGACGGGGGAGCCTGCCGGTTCGCGGGGTGACGGTGGTGCCGGGACGGACGGCCGCGCGCTCGATCTGATCG
Source organism: Kitasatospora sp. MY 5-36 (assembly GCF_001182915.1). Taxonomy (NCBI): domain Bacteria; kingdom Bacillati; phylum Actinomycetota; class Actinomycetes; order Kitasatosporales; family Streptomycetaceae; genus Kitasatospora; species Kitasatospora sp. MY 5-36. The sequence goes on along the minus strand of NZ_LFVW01001159.1, from coordinate 892 downwards.
CCCTGATGTCGATCCTGGCGGTGTGCACCCTGATCTGCCTGCTGGCCGGTACGGGGGCGCTCCAGGCGGTCATCGGCGCGGCGGGCATCCTGTTCGCCGCCTGGCGGACACCGCGGCGCTCCGGGCGGGAGGAGGGGCGTCGGCGCGGGCCCCGTGGGTGAGACGGGGGCGGCCGCGGCCGTGGGCGGCTTGCATCTCCCGTAGGGGGAGGTAGCAGGGTGGTGGCCATGAACGGCGACGCGCTCTGGACGATCGGCGAGCTGGCCCGGCGCACGGGGCTGACGGTCAAGACCGTCCGCTTCTACTCGGACCAGGGGATCGTGTCGCCGGCCGACCGCAACCCGGCCGGCCACCGGCGGTACGGCCCCGAGGCCGTCGCACGCCTCGAACTGGTCCTTGCCCTGCGGGAACTCGGGCTCGGACTGCCCGCGATCCGACGGGTGGTGGAGCGTGAACTGACGCCGGCCGACGTCGCCGCCGCGCAGGCGGAGGCGATCGACCTCCAGATCCGGGTGCTGCGGCTGCGGCGGGCGGTGCTCGGGGCGGTGGCCAGGCTCGGTTCCACACCTGAGGAGTTGACGCTCGTGCACCGGTTGGCCCGGCTCACGGAGGATGAACGGGGACGCCTGATCGGGGAGTTCCTGACGGGGGTGTTCGGCGGGATCGAAGACGGCGGGATCGGGGGCGGCGGGGGCGGGGGCGGCGGGCGGGTCGCCGCGGTGGCGCGCTCGTTGACGCCGGAGCTGCCGGAGGAACCGTCGGTCGAACAGGTCGAGGCCTGGGTGGAGTTGGCGCAGCTGGCGGGGGACGCCGGGTTCCGGGCGCTGCTGCGCGGGCTCGCCGAGGCGGAGGCCGCGGAGGCGGCCGGCACGGGGCTGCCGAGGCCCGGACT
>NZ_LFVW01001158.1:0-1618 GCF_001182915.1 Kitasatospora sp. MY 5-36 | reverse complement strand
CGGTGCGTCCGGCGAGCCCGGTGCGTCCGGCGGCCTCGACGCACCCCACGGCCTCGACGAACTCCGCCGGCTCGCGCACGAGCGGCTGACCGTCGGCACCGCCGCCGAGGGGCCGTTCGACCTCGCCCAGCACCTGGTCAGCGTCGCCGCCGGGCAGCGGACCGGCCGCCGCTCCGTCCGGGACCGGCTCGCCGACCTCGCCGGGCGGCTGGCCTCGGGGCCCGCGATCACCCGCTGGTGACCCTGTTCACCACCCGGCCGAAAAGTTCACGCCCCGGTCGAAAACCCTTTGCGGAAGCGGTGGCCGCCGCCCGAGGATGACGGTTCGTGAACGTCGACGAACCCCCGCATCCCCCCGTGCCCGGGCGCGCCCGGAGGCTGCTGCACTCGCTGACGCCCGACCTGTCGCCCTGGCGCGCCTCGCGCGACTTCCGCTACCTGTGGACCTCCGGCTGCGTCACCAGCTTCGGCGGCTTCCTGACCCTCGTCGCCGTGCCGATGCAGATCAAGGAACTCACCGGCTCCTCCTTCGCGGTCGGCCTGATCGGCGCCGTCGAACTGGTGCCGCTGATCGTCTTCGGCCTGTGGGGCGGCGCCCTCGCCGACGCCCTGGACCGCCGGAAGCTGGTGCTGCGGGCGGAGGTCGCGCTCGGCCTGCTGGCCGGGCTGCTGCTGGTCAACGCCCTGCTGCCGCACCCGCTGCTCTGGCCGATCTACCTGGTCGCCGCGCTGGTCGCGGCCGCCGACGGCATCCAGCGTCCGGCGCTGGACTCGCTCCTCCCGCGGCTCGTCCCGCACCAGCACCTGACCGCCGCGTTCGCCCTCAGGTCGCTGTACCACAACGCCGCTTCGGTGGCCGGCCCGGCGCTGGCCGGTGTCGTGGTGGCCTTCGCCGGGGTGCAGACCGCGTACGCGCTGGACGTCCTCTCCTTCGCCCTCTCGCTGCTGCTGCTCGTCCGGATCAAGGCGGTGCCGCCGCCCACCGGCGCCGAACGGCCGTCCGTCCGGGCGGTGCTCACCGGGGTCCGCTACGCGTGGAGCCGCAAGGACCTGCTCGGCACCTACGCGATCGACGTCTGCGCCATGCTGTTCGCCTACCCGGTGGCCGTCTTCCCGTTCCTGGCTTCGGAGTTGGGGGCGGACTGGGCGCTCGGCCCGATGTACGCGGCCTCCGCCCTCGGCGCCCTGCTGGTCGGCGCGACCAGCGGCTGGACCTCCCGCGTCCACCGGCACGGGCGGCTGCTGGTGGTCGCCGCCGTCGGCTGGGGCGCGGCGATGGCGCTCGCCGGGCTCACCGAGCACATCGGGCTGGTGCTGCTCGGCCTGGCGCTGGCCGGCGGCGCCGACGAGATCAGCGGGCTCGCCCGCTCGACCATGTGGAACCAGTCCATCCCCGACGAGCTGCGCGGCCGGATGGCCGGCGTGGAACTGCTCAGCTACTCCGTCGGCCCGCAGCTCGGCCAGGTCCGGGCCGGCACCATGGCCGGGCTGGTCGGCGTGCGCGCCGCCGTCTGGGCCGGCGGTGCCGCCTGCGTCGTCGCCGTGCTCGCGGTCGCCGCCGCCCTCCCGAAGCTGCTCGCCTACGACGACCGCACCGACCCGAACGCCGCGGCCGTGC
>NZ_LFVW01000115.1:0-16127 GCF_001182915.1 Kitasatospora sp. MY 5-36 | reverse complement strand
CACCCCCGACGACCACCGGAGCGAGTGAACCGTGCGTGTCCTGGCCTACGAGCTGCGCCGCCTGCGCGGCCTGCGTTCCACCTGGCTGCTGCTCGCCGCCGTGCTGCTCGGCGACGCCGTCGTGGCCGCCGTCCTGGCGGACCAGGCCCCGGACGGCCCGCTGGCCGCCCCGGCCGGGGTGCGGCTGCTGACCGCCGCCGTCCCGTTGGTCCCGCTGCCCTTCGCGGCGCTCGGTGCCGGGGTACTGGGCGCGCTCTCGTACGGGCACGAGGTGCGCCACCCGGGGCTGCCGGCCTCGCAGGTGTCGTACCCGCGCCGGGTGCGACTGCTGCTGGCCAAGCTGCTGGTGATCGGGCCGGTGGCGGCCCTGCTGGCGCTGACCACCCTGCTGCTCGACACGCTGGCCGTGCACCTCGCGCTGCCGGACGGCGTCACCGTGGCGGCCTGGGCGGACCCGGCCGCGCTGTCGGACCGGGTGTCCGCGGCGGTGACCGGCGCCGGGCTGTCCGGACTGTCCGACCTGCCGGGCGTGTTCTCCCCGCTCGGCCTGACGGCCGGTCACGGGGTGCCCGCCGCCCTGCTGGCCTTCGTCCTGCTCACCGTGGTGGCGGCCTGGACCGGGGTGCTGACGGCCTCGCTGACCCGCAGCGCCGCGGCCGGGGTGCTGTTGCTGTGCGCGCTGCCGCCGCTGCTGGAGTCCGGCGTCGCCCTGCTGCTGCGTCACACCGGCAGGCCGTGGCCGACCCGGGCGGCCGAGCTGCTGCCGTTCCAGTCCGGGATCGAGTGGGCCTACGGCTGGGTGTACGGCGGTGCGCACGAGGCGGTGGCCGGGAGCGCGGCGCTGACCGATCCGGCGCTGCTCGCCGCGGTCGCGGCCCCCGCGGGGCTCCTGCTGCTCGCCGCCCTGCTGGTCCAGGCCCGCCGCCGCGCCCTGTAGGCCCGTGGCTGCGCATCGCGCAGGGCCTCCCGCACGGCGCCGCACCCGTGGGCGGCCCTGTCCGGTCCTGCGGAAGCCCCCGGGGCGCGGTCCTGCCCGTGGCTACCAAGATCGACCAGCAGTGACCGTAATGCGCGGTTCTTCCTGATAAGAAGTCAATTATCCAGTCACGGTCGATCACCCTTTCGTGTGCTTTTCACGAGAATTCTCAAGCCACGCCTGCGGATCGCCGACAAAGGAGGCGTGAGTACCCTTGCGCACCCCACCATGACCCCCGCCCGTTCCGCCGATGGGCCCATCCACGGCCCCGGCGACCTGGACCGCTTCTCGTACGCCGACCGGCCGACCCCGCCGGCGCCCCGCTGGGAGGGCGCCGAGTCCGACATCGGCCGGGTCGGCCGCAAGACCACCAGCAGCCGCGGCCGCGGTCTGCACGGCCAGCTGGTCCAGCAGCTCGGCCAGATGATCGTCTCCGGCGATCTCGGTGCCGACCGCCCGCTGGTGCCCGAGGAGATCGGCCAGCGGTTCGAGGTCTCCCGGACCGTCGTCCGCGAGTCGCTGCGCGTGCTGGAGGCCAAGGGCCTGGTCAGCGCCCGGCCGAACGTCGGCACCCGGGTCCGTCCGGTCGGCGACTGGAACCTGCTGGACCCGGACATCATCGAGTGGCGCGCCTTCGGTCCGCAGCGGGACGAGCAGCGCCGGGAGCTGTTCGAGCTCCGCTGGGCGATCGAGCCGCTGGCCGCCCGGCTCGCCGCCGGCCACGGCCGGGAGGACGTCCAGCAGCGCCTGGTCGAGCTGGTCGAGATCATGGGCCACGCCGCCTCTCAGGCCGACCTCTCCACGTACACCCGGGCCGACGCCGAGCTGCACGGCCTGATCCTCCAGATGGCCGGCAACCGGATGCTGGAGCACCTGTCCGGGATCGTCGCCTGCGCGCTGCAGGTCTCGGGCGGCCCGGCGATCTCCTGCGAGCGGCCCTCCGAGTCCTCGGTCGGCCTGCACGCCCGGCTGGTGGACGCGCTGGGCGCCGGCGACGGCACCGCGGGCGAGGTCGCGATGCGGGCGCTGCTCACCGTCCATCCCGAGGTCGAGCCGTCCGTCCCCGCGCCCAGGGAGCACTGAACGGGCTGTTTCCACGAGCGGAGGCGCCGGCTGGCGGCGGTCCGCTCCGCCAGGGCCCTCCGGTCGCATCGTGCGGCGCAGCCGGGGGGCCTCCGCATGCCGTCACCCTCGGGTCGACCGGAGCCGGGAGAACGTGGGGAACGCCGGGGGCGGGAGAAGGACGGGGAAGCCGGGGGAAGCCGGAGCCGGGGAGAAGCCGGGCGAGCCGGCCGCGCCCGGGAGGGGTCGCCGGGCCCGGGAGAGCAGGCCGGCGAAAGGCGAGCCCATTTCGCGGCTTGTCCATGACAACAGTTCACCTCGCGAGTGCGCGATGATGGAAGCGGCCCCGGGTTGCGGGCGCCGGGTCGGTGTGACCCGCGACACGAAGGCCATGCGTAACACTTGACGAGTAGCAGCGATGTGTCCTGAGCGGAAGCAGCTCCGGAATACTCCAACATGTCAGAATGCTGTGTTGGTCCGCGGCGCTGCTGCCGTCCTGCAAACCCAGTCCTCAAGCCCGAGTCGGTCGGAATCGACACCGCGCGTCCGACGCGCGATCTCCTTCCCCGCCCGCTCGGGCGGCCGGTACGGGTTCGAGATCCACTCATCGTCCGAGAGGTTGTTCGTGTCGGCCAGCACATCCCGTTCGCTTCCCCCCGAGATCGCCGAGTCCGCGGCTCTGCTGGCGCTCATCGAGCGGGGCAAGGCCCAGGGGCAGATCGCCGGTGACGACGTGCGCCAGGCGTTCGAGGCAGACCAGATCCCGGTCACCAAGTGGAAGAACGTCATGCGCAGCCTCAACCAGGTGCTGATTGAGGAGGGGGTGGACCTCATGGTCAGCGCGGCCGAACCGGCCGGCGCCAAGCGCAAGAGCGTTGCTGCCAAGAGCCCCACCAAGCGCACCGCCACCAAGGCTGTCACCACCCGGACCCCGGCCGCCTCGTCGGCCCCGACCAAGCCGCCCGTGCGGATCGCCCCCGGCGCTCCCGTCGCGGCGCCGGCCGTCGCGGCCGCCACGGCCCCGGCTCCCACCGTCTCCGCCGAGATCACCGCCGAGGGGAGGACCGCGGTCGGCTCCGAGCTGAAGGCGGCTCCCGCGAAGAAGGCCGCGCCGGCCAAGAAGGCCGCGGCGAAGAAGACCGCCGCGCCGGCCAAGAAGACCGCCGCCAAGAAGACCGCCGCCGGCAAGACCGCCAAGGGCGACGAGGAGCTGCTCGGCGAGGAGGAGCTGCTCGAGGACGTCGCGCTGCCCGGCGACAAGACCGAGGCCGAGGGCACCGCTCCGGAGGAGGAGTCGGAGGGCTTCGTCCTCTCCGACGACGACGAGGACGACGCGCCGGCCCAGCAGGTCGCCGTCGCCGGCGCCACCGCCGACCCGGTCAAGGACTACCTGAAGCAGATCGGCAAGGTCCCGCTGCTCAACGCCGAGCAGGAGGTCGAGCTCGCCAAGCGCATCGAGGCCGGCCTGTTCGCCGAGGACAAGCTCTCGGCCGCCGACAAGCTCGCCCCGAAGCTCAAGCGCGAGCTGGAGATCATCGCCGAGGACGGCCGCCGGGCCAAGAACCACCTGCTGGAGGCCAACCTCCGCCTCGTGGTCTCGCTGGCCAAGCGCTACACCGGTCGCGGCATGCTCTTCCTGGACCTGATCCAGGAGGGCAACCTCGGTCTGATCCGTGCGGTCGAGAAGTTCGACTACACCAAGGGCTACAAGTTCTCGACCTACGCCACCTGGTGGATCCGCCAGGCGATCACCCGCGCCATGGCCGACCAGGCCCGCACCATCCGCATCCCGGTGCACATGGTCGAGGTCATCAACAAGCTGGCCCGCGTCCAGCGCCAGATGCTCCAGGACCTGGGCCGCGAGCCCACCCCGGAGGAGCTGGCCAAGGAACTCGACATGACCCCCGAGAAGGTCATCGAGGTCCAGAAGTACGGCCGTGAGCCGATCTCGCTGCACACCCCGCTGGGCGAGGACGGCGACAGCGAGTTCGGTGACCTGATCGAGGACTCCGAGGCGGTCGTCCCGGCCGACGCGGTCTCCTTCACCCTGCTCCAGGAGCAGCTGCACTCGGTGCTGGACACCCTGTCCGAGCGCGAGGCGGGCGTGGTCTCGATGCGCTTCGGCCTGACCGACGGCCAGCCGAAGACGCTGGACGAGATCGGCAAGGTGTACGGGGTCACCCGTGAGCGCATCCGCCAGATCGAGTCGAAGACCATGTCGAAGCTGCGCCACCCGTCGCGCTCCCAGGTGCTGCGCGACTACCTGGACTGATCGACGGCAGTCGTTCCACGCGAAGGCCCGGAGCCGTACGGCTCCGGGCCTTCGCGGCTGTCTAGGCCCGGGCGCGTCAGCGTACGGGTGGTGGTTGTCCCTCGTCCGGGTGGCGGCGCGGCGGGAAGCGGTCGCACCGTGTAGCCGGTCACCTACGCTGTGTCGGTTGCCCGCTTCCGAGCCTCCTGGAGTCACGGTGCCGACCGAGCCGGACCGCACAGACCTGCCGACGCCCGCCCCGTTCCCGGCGGACCCCGCCGACCCGGCCGCCGACCGGGCGGGCCGCCGCCGCAGGGCCGCCGTGCTGGCGCTGCTCGCCGCCGTTCCCGTTCCGCTGGTCGCCCTCGGCACCGCGGCGCCGGCCGAGGCGCAGCGCCGGGTGGTCGGCGGCAGCGCGGTGAGCACCGCGGACCACCCGTGGATCGTGGCACTGTCCAGCCGCCAGCAGTTCGGCAGCGGCCGTTCCGGTCAGTTCTGCGGGGGTGCGCTGGTCACCCCGACCAAGGTGGTGACGGCCGCGCACTGCTTCTACGACGAGGCCAGGGGCCGGGTGGACCGGCCGGGCCTGAAGGTGATCGTCGGCCGGGACGACATGCGCGGCACGTCCGGCCGGGAGGTGGCGGTGCGGTCGGTCTGGATCCACCCCGACTACTCCTTCGCCGCCAACATGAACGATGTCGCGGTGCTCACCCTCGCCGAGTCCCAGGGCGCCCTGCCGGTGGTCGAGCTGGTCGGCCAGGGCGAGACCGAACCGTACGCGGCCGGGACCACGACCCAGGTGTACGGCTGGGGTGACACCACGGGGCGGGGCGACTACTCGCCCGTGCTGCGCGGGGTGTCCGTGCCGGTCGTGCCGGACCAGGTCTGTGCGCAGGCCTATCCGGGCGGGCAGGACGGGAGGTTCGACGCCCGGGGCATGGTCTGCGCGGGCGAGGAGAGGGGCGGCAAGGACGCCTGCCAGGGCGACAGCGGCGGCCCGATGATCGTCGACGGCCGGCTGGTGGGCCTGGTCTCCTGGGGGACAGGCTGTGCCGAGGCGGCCCACCCGGGCGTCTACACCAGGGTGTCCTCGGTCGCGGACGCGGTGCGCTCGGTGCTGTGACCACCCGCGACCACCCGCGACCACCGGTGAACGCCCGCGAACGCCGGTGGCAGCCGCGCGCGAGGCGCCTCCGGTGCCGCGGTCGTCGCGGCGGGTGAGCGGCCGGTCACGTGCCGGCACCGGGTTCTGACGCCGCGTCGGACGCCGCCGGGGCCACGGCCCGGGGCAACGGCGGGGGTCAGGAGGGCGGCCCGAGGTACAGCAGAGCCGGGCGACCGGCCCCCGAAGGGGTCCGTCGCCCGGCTCACCGGTCGCGCGTGGTGCGCGGCCGGACACAGCTCGAGGCTGGCTGCTGTTGGTGGCGCCCTGTATCAGCGCTCGTCGTCGGTGGCCGTCACGGTGGTCGCGGTGGTGAGACGGCCGCTCTCGTCCTGTATCTCCACGGCGATCTTCTTGAGCTCGGGCTCGAACTTCCGGCCGTGGTGGGCGCAGAAGAGCAGCTCTCCGCCGCTGGCGAGTACGACGCGCAGGTAGGCCTGGGCGCCGCAGCGGTCGCAGCGGTCAGCCGCGGTGAGCGGGCTCGCAGGGGTCAGAACAGTAGTCACGTCGCCTCTTCTCTAGCTCGACGAGCTGTCGTACCAGGGTCAACATCCAACCAGGCCGAAAACGTTCCCGCTCGTGGCTTTTCTTCTCTGAGGATTCTGCTGTGTTGATGAGGACGTGCCCCGGGCGCCGGTGGTTCATGCGTGCCGGATTCCGGGATCCGCCCTTCGCTCGAACGCCCGATCGGGATCGGGTGCGAGGTCCGCGTAGCATAATCCTCTGCCGGGTTGGAGCATAAGCCCCGTCCCGGGCCCCGGTAGCCTGCATAACGGCAGTTCCGGAGCCTGCGCCGGGCCCCACGATCCGCCAGGACCGGTGGTACCGGGAGGAGATGGCGCCCCCGGGGCCCACACCCGGGTGCGGTGCTTGTTCGCGCAGCGCGTACAAGCTGCGCGGGGCCGGTCCGTCGTGCTGTGCACCCGGCGCACGGGTTCGGGCACGCAGGGCGACGGGTGTCGGTGCGGCGTGCTGCACTGGCGTTTGGTCCGGATGCGTCCGGATGTGACCGATGAGACAGATCTTCACCGAGGAGAGTGCCGCGTGAGTGCCGAAACGACCGTGCCGTCCGCGCTGCTGGCCGGCGACGACGGTTCCAACTACACCGCGCGGCACCTGCTCGTCCTGGAGGGCCTGGAGGCGGTCCGCAAGCGCCCCGGCATGTACATCGGCTCGACCGACAGCCGCGGTCTGATGCACTGCCTCTGGGAGATCATCGACAACTCCGTCGACGAGGCGCTCGGCGGCTACTGCGACCGCATCGACGTCGTGCTGCACCCCGACTCCTCGGTCGAGGTCCGGGACAACGGGCGCGGCATCCCGGTCGACGTCGAGCCCAAGACCGGGCTGTCCGGCGTCGAGGTCGTGATGACCAAGCTGCACGCCGGCGGCAAGTTCGGCGGCGGCTCCTACGCGGCCTCCGGCGGTCTGCACGGCGTCGGCGCCTCGGTCGTCAACGCGCTCTCCGCCCGCCTCGACGTCGAGGTCGACCGCAGCGGGCACACCCACGCGATCAGCTTCCGCCGCGGCACCCCCGGCATCTTCACCGAGACCAGCCCGGACGCGCCCTTCGAGGCCGGCAACGGCCTGACCAGGACCCGCAAGGTGCCGAAGACCCGCACCGGCACCCGGATCCGCTACTGGGCCGACCGGCAGATCTTCCTCAAGGACGCCAAGCTCTCCCTGGAGACGCTGCACAGCCGCGCCCGGCAGACCGCCTTCCTGGTCCCCGGCCTGACCATCGTGGTGCGTGACGAGCGGCTCACCGAGAGCGAGCAGATCGACGAGACGGTCTTCCGCTACGACGGCGGCATCGCCGAGTTCTGCGAGTTCCTGGCCCCCGACAAGCCGGTCTGCGACGTGCTGCGGCTGCGCGGCGAGGGCACCTTCAAGGAGACCGTGCCGGTCCTGGACGACCTCGGCCACATGACCCCCACCGAGGTCACCCGCCACCTCGGCGTGGACATCGCGCTGCGCTGGGGCGCCGGCTACGACACCACCCTGCGCTCCTTCGTCAACATCATCGCCACCCCCAAGGGCGGCACCCACATCACCGGCTTCGAGCGCTCGCTGGCCAAGACGGTCAACGAGGCGCTGCGCGCGAGCAAGCTGCTGCGCGTCGCCGAGGACGACATCACCAAGGACGACGCCACCGAGGGCCTCACCGCCGTCGTCACCGTCCGGCTCGCCGAGCCGCAGTTCGAGGGCCAGACCAAGGAGGTGCTCGGCACCTCGGCGGCCAACCGGATCGTCGCCGCCGTCGTCGCCAAGGAGCTCAAGGCCTTCCTCACCTCGGCCAAGAAGGACCAGAAGCTCCAGGCCCGGGCCGTGCTGGACAAGGTCGTCGCGGCCGCCCGCACCCGGGTCGCCGCCCGGCAGCACAAGGAGGCCCAGCGCCGCAAGACCGCGCTGGAGACCAGCTCGCTGCCCGCCAAGCTGGCCGACTGCCGCAGCGACGACGTCGACCGCAGCGAACTGTTCATCGTCGAGGGGGACTCCGCGCTCGGCACCGCCAAGCTCGCCCGCAACTCCGAGTTCCAGGCGCTGCTGCCGATCCGCGGCAAGATCCTCAACGTGCAGAAGGCGTCCGTGAGCGACATGCTCAAGAACGCCGAGTGCGCCGCGATCATCCAGGTGATAGGGGCCGGCTCCGGCCGCACCTTCGACATCGACCAGGCCCGCTACGGCCGGGTCATCTTCATGGCCGACGCCGACGTCGACGGCTCGCACATCCGCACCCTGCTGCTCACCCTGTTCCACCGCTACATGCGGCCGATGGTCGAGCAGGGCCGGGTCTTCGCCGCCGTGCCGCCGCTGCACCGGATCGAGCTCACCAGCCCCAAGCGCGGCCAGGAGAAGTACCACTACACCTACTCCGACGCCGAACTGCGCTCCACGCTGCTGGAGTTCCAGCGCAAGAACCAGCGCTGGAAGGAGCCGGTGCAGCGCTACAAGGGCCTCGGCGAGATGGACGCCGACCAGCTGGCCGAGACCACCATGGACCCGCGCCACCGCACGCTGCGCCGGATCAACCTGGGCGACCTGGAGCAGGCCGAGCGGATCTTCGACCTGCTGATGGGCAACGACGTCGCCCCGCGCAAGGAGTTCATCGTGGACTCGGCGGCCACCCTGGACCGCTCCCGCATCGACGCCTGATCCCGGCCGGACGCGAGGGCCCTCCACCCACGGGTGGAGGGCCCTCGCGCCGCCGGTTCCACCCGTGCTCCACCCCGGCTCCGATCAGCGGGAAGCGCCGGATCCGTAGCGTCGGAGAGGTCAGCAAGAAGCCTCTCCTCGGGACGGAGAATCCGATGAGTTCCATCGCCAACATCCTCGTGGTCATCGCGGTGGTGGTCCTGGTGGTCCAGCGCCAGATGCGCGTCCAGCGGCTGGACACCGAGCGCCGGTTCTGGCTGCTGCCGCTGGTCCTGGGCGCGCTCGCGCTGCGCGACCCGCAGCTCGTCGACCACCAGCACACCGCGGTCTCCGCCACGCTGCTGGTCGCCGGCCTCGTCGCCGTGCTCGCGATGGGCACGGTCTGGGGCTGGACCGTACGGATCTGGCGGGCCCCCGACGGCGGCGTCCTGGTCAAGGGCACCAAGGCCACCGTGGCCGCCTGGTGCGGGATGATCGCCATCCGGATCGGCCTGTACGCGGTCGGCTCGGCCCTGCACGTCCACCAGGCGGGCAGCACGCTGCTGCTGGGCATGGCGGTCCTGCTGCTGGTCCGCTCCGTCGTGGTGAACTGGAGGGCCCGCACGCTGGAGCCCGCGCGGACCGCCGCCGGACTGCGCTGACCCGCCGCCGTGAGCATCGAGGAGGCCCCCGTGGCCGGGTGGTACTGGACCCGCTGGCCATCCCGGGAAGGGATCGGCCGTGAGGACGAGAGCCGGCCGCGGCGGGTCCTCACCGTGTTCGGCCGGACCGTCCTGGTGGTCGTCGTCGGCTGGGGGACCTTCTCCGGGGGCCGGTACACCGGCTGGGCCGCGGCCGCCGCGGCGGCCGGGCTGGCCGCGGCCTTCGCTCTCAGCGCGGGGTACCTGCGGGTCACCCGGGAGCAGCGCCCGGCGGCCTCGTACCTGCTGGCCGCAGGCCTGGTCGGCGCGGGCTGGCTCGCCAACCAGGGGCTGGCCTACACGCTGGCCGACTTCCTCTGGATCGGGCTGGCCGTGACGGCCCTGATCCGGTTGCCGCCCGCGCCCGCGCTGTGCGCCGCGGCGGTCGCGCTGGGCTCGTACACGGCGGCCTCCCCGGCGAGCTGGCTCAGCATCGCCGCCACCATCGGAGGGTCCGTCCTGGTCGGCTTCCTGCTGCGGCTGGACATCGAGGCGCGCGGCACCGCCCGCCTGCTGCTCGCCCAGGAGCGGGCCGCCCGGGCCGCCGAGGCGGAGAGCGCGGCGCTCGCCGAACGGGCCAGGATCGCCCGGGAGATCCACGACGTGCTCGCCCACAGCCTCTCCGCGCAGCTCGTCCACCTGGAGGCGGCGCGGCTGATGCTGGACGCCGGGACGGACCGCGAGCAGGTCCGCGAACGGGTCGTCGCCGCCCGGCGGATGGCGCAGGACGGGCTGGCCGAGACCCGGCAGGCGCTGTCCGCGCTGCGCGGGGAGTTCACCCCGGTCGGGGAGTTCCTGGTGGAGCTGACCGGGCGGGAGCGGGCCGCCTTCACCGTCACCGGCACGCCCCGGCCGCTCGCCGCCGAGGCCGCCCTCGCGGTGCGGCGCACCGCGCAGGAGGCGGTGACCAACGTCCGCAAGCACGCGTCCGGCGCCCGCTGCGCCGTCGAACTGCGCTACCTGGACGGCGCGGTGGAGCTGGAGGTGCGCAACACCCGGCCGCCGCGCGGCCCGTCCGCGGCCGAGCCGGCGTCGGGGGAGCTGGCGGCCAGCGGCAGCGGGTACGGTCTGCTGGGGATGCGCGAACGCGCGGAACTGCTCGGCGGCACGCTGCTGGCGGGCCCGGAGGACGGAGGGTGGCGCGTGCTGCTGCGGGTGCCGGCATGACGGAACCGGCGATCAGGGTGCTGGTCGCCGACGACCAGACGGTGGTGCGCGAGGGCATCGTGATGCTGCTGGGGCTGCTGCCCGGTATCGAGGTGGTCGGTGCGGCGGGGGACGGGGAGGAGGCCGTCGCCCTGGTGGAGCGTCATCACCCGGACGTGGTGCTGATGGATCTGCGGATGCCGCGCTGCGACGGCGTCGAGGCGACGAGGCGGATCCGCACGGCGCACCCGGAGACCGAGGTGGTGGTGCTCACCACCTACGCCGACGACGAATCGCTGTTCCCGGCGCTCCAGGCCGGGGCGCGCGGCTACCTCACCAAGGACGCCGGCGGCGAGGAGATCGCCCGGGCCATCGCGGACGTCCGCTCGGGCGCCGCCGGGCTCTCCCCGCAGATCCAACTCCGGTTGCTGGAAAGGCTTTCGGAGCAGCCCGGCGGCTCCGGGCCGGCCGCCGGGCCGCCCGTCGGCCGCCCGGGGGAGCTGCCCGACGGGCTGACCGTCCGGGAGGCCGAGGTGCTGGCGCTGATCGCCCAGGGGCTGTCCAACGCGGAGATCGCCCAACGGCTGTTCGTCAGCCAGGCCACCGTGAAGACCCACATCAACAATCTGTTCGCCAAGACCGCGGTACGGGACCGGGCTCAGGCGGTCGCCTACGCCTTCCGACACGGAATCACCGGGACGCAGCAGTAGTCCGATGAGTGTCTGTCGGATGATCGATCACCTCATCGAGTGAACGTATCTGCGATGGTCAGAGGCGTTGTCCTAGGGCCGCCATCATGGTTCGGGTCAGAACATCCGGCCGTCCAGGAGCATCAGTGCCACAGCAGCAGACGAGCAGCCCCGGCCAGGGGCAGCGATTCGACTGGTGGGCCGCTCCGGCCGCCGGCACCCCCGTTGAGCCCGCCGAGCCATCGGCTGCGCACCGCCGGTCGGCGGTACCGGCGCAGTCGGGCCCCATCCGTACGGAGCACACCCGTCCGGACCGGTCGGCAGAGGCAGTCGGCGAGCCTGTGGCCGTCGGCGCACCGATCCACGGGCCCGCCGTCGAGCCGTTCGCCCAGAGCACCCCCGTCGACCAAGCGGCCCCGGCCGCACCGCACGCACCCCTCGGGTCCCTCGCGCCACGGGACGAGGAACCGGTCGCCGACCGGACCGAGGTCTACCGGGAGGTCCAGGCCAGCGCGGCCTTCCGGCAGATCCGCCGCAGCTACCGGACCTTCGTCTTCCCCATCACCGGCGGCTTCCTCGCCTGGTACCTGCTGTACGTCGCCGCCCAGGCCGGTGCCCCCGACCTGATGCGCCGCGCGGTGGCCGGCCCGCTCAACGTGGCCTGGCTGCTGGGACTTCTGCAGTTCGCCTCGACCTTCCTGCTCGCCTGGCTCTACGCCCGCAACGCCCGGACCAAGCGCGACCGCGCCGCCCTGGGCCTGCGCTGGGACACCCAGGACCAGCTGCGATGACGACTCTGATGGCCACCGTGCCCACCGACGCGGCCGTGGCCGCCGTGAGGACCGCCGCGCGGACCGTGGTGTCGACCGCCACCCCGCCCCCGGTCGCCCCCACCGGCGACCACCACTCGCTCGCCATCGCGCTGTTCGCCGTCGTCGTCCTGGTCACCCTGGGGGTCACCCTCTGGGTCGGCCGCCAGGGCAACGCCGCCGAGGACTTCTTCGCCGGCGGCCGCGACTTCACCCCGCTGCAGAACGGCTTCGCGCTCTCCGGCGACTACCTGTCCGCGGCCTCCTTCCTGGGCGTCGCCGGGCTGATCGCGCTCTACGGCTACGACGGCGTGCTCTACAGCATCGGCTTCCTGGTCGCCTGGCTGGTCGTGCTGATGCTGGTCGCCGAACTCGTCCGCAACGCCGGCCGGTACACCCTCGCCGACGTGCTCGCGCTGCGGCTGCGCCGCCGCAAGGTGCGCGCCGCGGCCGGCGGCGCCAGCGTCGTGGTCACCCTGCTCTACCTGGTGGCCCAGATGGTCGGCGCCGGTTCGCTGGTCGCCCTGCTGCTCGGCACCGGCAGCCCGCACGCCCGCACCTGGACCATCATCGCGGTCGGCGCCCTGATGATCGTCTACGTCACCATCGGCGGGATGCGGGCCACCACCTGGATCCAGATCATCAAGGCCTTCCTGCTGACCGGCGGTTCGGTGCTGCTGACGGTGCTGCTGGTGGTCCGCTTCCACGGGGACCTCGGCGAGCTGATGCGCCAGGCCGCCGACCACAGCGGTGCCGGGCACCGCTACCTGGAGCCCGGGCTCAAGTACGGCGGCAGCCTCACCAGCCGGCTGGACTTCGTCAGCCTCGGCCTCGCCCTGGTGCTCGGCACCGCGGGCCTGCCGCACATCCTGTCCCGCTTCTACACCGTGCCCACCGCGCGGGCCGCCCGCCGCTCCACGATGTGGGCGATCGGCCTGGTCGGCAGCTTCTACCTGATGGCCATCGTGCTCGGCCTCGGCGCCACCGCGCTGATCGGCTCGGCCGAGGTGCGGCACGCCAACTCGGCCGGGAACACCGCCGTTCCGCTGCTCGCCCTGGTGCTCGGCGGCGGCAACGGCAGCACCGGCGGGGTGGTGCTGTTCGCCCTGATCTCGGCGATCGCCTTCGCCACCATCCTCGCCGTGGTCGCCGGGCTCACCCTGGCCTCCTCGGCGGCCTTCGCCCACGACGTCTGGGCCGGCGCCTGGCGCGCCCGGCCCGCCCGCGAGCAGGCGAAGAACGGTCGCGGCCGCCGTCGTCGGGGCGAGACCGTCCCGGCCTCCCGGTCGGAGGAGTCGGTGTCCGGGATCAGCGAGCAGCAGGAGGTGGTGGTCGCCCGGTTCGCCGCCGCCGGGATCGGTGCGACGGCGATCGTGATCAGCCTCTTCGCCCAGCAGCTGAACGTCGCCTTCCTGGTCGGCCTGGCCTTCGCCGTCGCCGCTTCCTCGAACCTGCCGGTGCTGCTGTACAGCCTGTTCTGGTCGCGGTTCACCGCACGCGGCGCGGTCTGGGCGGTGTACGGCGGGCTGGTCCCGGCGATCGTGCTGGTGTTCTTCTCGCCGGTGGTGTCCGGCTCCCACGAGGCGCTCTTCCCCGGCCTCGACTTCCACTGGTTCCCGCTGGAGAACCCGGGCCTCGTCTCCATCCCGCTCGGCTTCCTCGCCGGGTGGCTCGGGACGGTCACCTCGTCCGAGCCCGCCGACCCGGACCGGTTCGCCGAGCTGGAGGTACGTGCTCTCACCGGTGCGGGCGCGGCCTGAGCCGTCGCGCCCGGGGAACCCCGGCGGGCCTGGGGCCGCCGGGGTTCCCCCCTGTCCGGGCCCGGTCCGGCGGTCATCGGCCCCGACCGGAGCGGCTACGCCCGGGCCGCCAGGCCGTAGCGGTGCTCCGGGCGGCCGGTGTCGCCGTACCGCAGGGTCAGCCGCAGTCGGCTGTCCCGTTCCAGCTGCTTGAGGTAGCGCTGCGCGGTGGAGCGGCTCAGCCCGGTGGCATCGGCGACCTCCTGGGCGGAGAGCGGCCGGCCGGCCCGGCGCAGGACGCCCATCACCAGGTCGGTGGTGGGCGCCGAGTGGCCCTTGGGGAGCGGCCCGGCCGGGGCGGCGGCGCTGCGCAGGGTCGCGAACAGCCGGTCCACCTCGTCCTGGCCGGCCTCCCGGGCCGGGGCGGCGAGCGCGTGCCGCAGCTGCGCGTACGCCACCAGCTTCTCCCGCAGCCCGGCGAAGGTGAACGGCTTGACCAGGTACTGGAGCGCGCCGTGCTGCATCGCGGCGTGCACCGTCGACACGTCCCGGGCGGCCGTCACCATCATCACGTCGCAGGCCACCTGGCGTTCCCGCAGCCGGCGCACCAGGGCCAGGCCGGTCTCGTCCGGCAGGTGGTGGTCGAGCAGCAGCAGGTCCACCGGTCGGCGCTCCAGTGCGGCCAGTGCCTCCCCGGCCGAGTGCGCGGTGCCGGTCACCCGGAAGCCGGGGACCTTGGCCACGTAGGCGGCGTGCACGTCCGCGACCCGGAAGTCGTCGTCCACCACGAGTACGTCGATCATCACGCCTCCACGAGCGGGGTGGTGAGCAGGGCCTCGGGCAGCTCGACGGTGAACCGGGCACCGCCGAGCGGCCCGGTGTCGAGCACGATCCGGCCGCCGGTCCGTTCGACCAGCCGCCGCACCATCGCCAGCCCCAGCCCGCGCGGACGGTGCGCGGGCGCGTCCTTGCTGCTCCACCCCTCTTCGAAGACCTGCTCGCGCAGCTCCTCCGGCACGCCCGGGCCGCTGTCCGCGACCTGCAGCAGCAGCGTCGGGCCGGCCGCCGCCAGGCTCACCTCCACCCGGCCCCCGCCGCCCGCGGCCAGCGCGTCCACCGCGTTGTCGATCAGGTTGCCGAGCACCGTCACCAGCGCCCGGGCGTCCACCACCGCGTCCGGCAGGTGCGCCGCCGGGGCCAGCGCCAGCCGCACCCCGCGCTCGCCCGCCACCGCGCTCTTGCCCGCCAGCAGCGCCGCCACGTGCGGGTCCTGCACCTGCTCGGCGATCCGCGCCGCGACCACCGCGTGCGAGCCGGACTGCTCCGAGATGAACGCCACCGCCTGCTCGTGACGGCCCAGTTCCAGCAGGCCCAGCAGGGTGTGCATCCGGTTGGCGTGTTCGTGGTCCTGGGCCCGCAGCGCCTCGGTCAGGCTGCGGGTGGTGTCCAGCTCGCGGACCAGCGACTCCAGCTCGGTGCGGTCCCGCAGGGTCACCACCGCGCCGCCCTCGGGCGTGGCCGTCCGGTTGACCACCAGCACCCGGTCGTCCCGTACGGCCGGCAGGTCGGCGCCGGCGATCCGCCCGGCGAGCACGTCCGCCAGCCGGCCCGGCGGCAGCACCGCGCCGATCGGGCGGCCGGCGCAGTCCTCGGGCAGGCCGAGCAGCCGGAACGCCTCGTCGTTGGCCAGCCGGATCCGGCCGTGCTCGTCCAGCGCCACCATGCCCTCGCGGATGCCGTGCAGCATCGCCTCCCGCTCCACCAGCAGCGCGGAGATGTCGGCCAGCGCGATGTTGTGGGTGCGGCGCTTGAGGCGGCGGGCCAGGAGGAGGGTGGCGAGCGTCCCGGCGGCGAGGCCGGCGGCCGCGCACAGCAGGATCCCGGTGAGCATCTTCAGCAGCCGGCGGCGGATCGAGTCGTCGCTGATGCCGACCGAGACCTCGCCGACGATCCGGCCGTCCGCCATCCGCAGCGGCACCTTGCCCCGGGCGGTGCGGCCCAGGGTGCCCTGCTGGATGGCGGTGACGCTGCGGCCGCTGAGGGCGGGCTCCGGGTCGGTGCTGACCCGCTGGCCGATCCGGCCCGGGTCGGTGTGCGAGAGCCGGATGCCGTCCAGGTCGGTGACCACCACGAAGCTGGCGCCGGTGGCCAGCCGGATCTGCTCGGCGTTGCGCTGCGCGGCCACCACGTCGCGGCCGGCGGCGGCCCGGGCGATGTTCTCGTCGGTGGCGGTGGCCTGGGCGATCGACAGCGCCCGCTGCATCGCGTCGTGGTCCAGCTCGCTGCTGACCGGGGCCAGGAACAGCCCGGCGGTCACGGCGGTGACACCGACGGTGACGACGGTCTGGCTCAGCAGCAGCTGGGCGAAGACCCGGCGGGGCCGGCGGGCGAGCTTCATCCGGGCCTCCTCTCGGCGGCTGCGGGGGAATCGGATGTCCGGGAGCGGGGATGGGGGCG
>NZ_LFVW01001157.1:0-1467 GCF_001182915.1 Kitasatospora sp. MY 5-36 | reverse complement strand
GTGCGGCGGTGGCGCCCGTCGCGGCCACGGTGATGAAGTCGGCCGCCGGGCCGACCGCCTCGGCCGCGCTCTCGCCCCGCTCCGGCAGGGTGCGCGACACGGCCGTCAGGGACTCGAACAGGATCGGCGCGTCCTTGGTGAAGGCCAGCCGGAGGTCGACGGTGCGGCTCTCGCCCTTCGCCAGCGTGATGACGTCGGCGTCCCCGTCCCCGGTCCGCAGCGCGAAGTCGAGCCGGTTCGGGTGCTCCGGGCCGCGGCCCGGGGTGGCGCCCCGCCACTGCCCGTCGGCGGCACGGAACTCCAACTCGACCGTGTCCGAAGGAAGTTCGGCCGCCCCCTGGAACACGACCGCGGGCACGACCCGCAGCTCCCGGCCGCTCCGGTTGGTGAGGACCAGTGTGAACGGCTTCGCCTCGCCGCCCACCGTGAACACGACGGGCACGCCGTGGAGCCCGACCTCCGCGGTGGCCGCCGGGGCGGGCGGCGCCGTGGCCGGTGCGGTGGCCGGCGCGGTGGTCGGCGCCCCCGCCGGAACGATGACCAGCTCCGGGCGGCCGCTGCTCGCGTCGGTGGCGCGCTGCTCCGGCGGCAGGGCCGGGTCCGAGACCACGGAGTCGAAGCCCGGTGCCACCCGGCCGACCGGGGCGTCGGCGGTGACGGTGAACCGCAGCCGGTAGACGGCCTCGGCGCCGGCCGGCAGCGACAGCACGGCGGGCTGGTCGAGCGCCCAGACGGCACCCGTGCCCGCGGGGTTCGCCCTGGCGTCCTGCCACCGGGTGCCGCCGGGCGCCCGGTACTCCAGCCGGAAGTGGCCCTGCCCCGCGCCGGCGCCGGCGTCCGCGACGACGAAGGCCGAGGACGGCACGTCCAGCCGGTGGTCGGCGGTGTTCCGGAGCGTCGCGGTGAACTCCACCGGCGCGCCCCCCGCCGTGACGGTGCCGGGAAGGCCGCCGAAGGCGATCGTGACCGGCGAGGGGCGGGTCCGGGCGCCCGGGGACAGCGCGACGGCCTCCGGCGCGGCGAAGACGGCCGCGACCCCGACGGCGGCCAGGCCGGAGGCCAGGGTGACGGCGGTGGTCGCGGTCAGGAATCTGCGCTGCCGAATGTGCAATCCAACCTCACGGGAGAATGCGGGAGAGAACCCATCAGGACGTGAAATCGCTTGCACGGGAGATCGTTTCGCAACAGTGTCGGGCTTTCGTCCGCCCCCCGGCCGACCGCGATCGGCAGCATCCTACCGAGCCCCGTCCGGCGGTCCGGACCGAGGACCGCGCCCGGTTCCCCGGGACCACCCCGAGGGAACCCCGACATCCGGCTACGACTCCCCGGTGACCCTTCGGGGCCGGGAATCACCTGCCGGGCTGAGGCCCGGGGGCCGACGGCGGCGGAGGATGGAACCAGCCCACCGGACCTGCCGGACCGGGCCGCCACCACAGGGAGATTCCCAATGATGTTGTCAAGCCAGGG
>NZ_LFVW01001156.1:0-1025 GCF_001182915.1 Kitasatospora sp. MY 5-36 | reverse complement strand
AGCAGCCAGGGGACGGCGTCGGGCTCGGGGGCGGTGGGCTCGGCGGCGGGCTTTGCGGTGGGCGCCTCCTCCAGGATGACGTGGGCGTTGGTGCCGCTCACCCCGAAGGCCGACACGGCGGCCCGGCGCGGGCGGTCGGCCGCCGGCCACGGCCGGGCCTCCGTCAGCAGCCGCACCTCCCCGACCGACCAGTCGACCTGGGTGGTCGGCGCGTCCACGTGGAGGGTCCGCGGCAGCACGCCGTGGCGCAGCGCCTCGACCATCTTGATCACGCCGGCGACGCCGGCGGCTGCCTGGGTGTGGCCGATGTTGGACTTCAACGACCCCAGCCAGAGCGGCTGTTCGGCCGGACGGCCCTGCCCGTAGGTGGCCAGCACCGCCTGCGCCTCGATCGGGTCGCCCAGCGGGGTGCCGGTGCCGTGCGCCTCGACGGCGTCGACGTCGGCGGCCGTCAGCCTGGCGTTGGCGAGCGCGGCCCGGATCACCCGCTGCTGGGCGGGCCCGTTGGGCGCGGTGAGGCCATTGGACGCGCCGTCCTGGTTGACGGCCGAACCCCGGACCACGGCCAGCACCTCGTGCCCCAGCCGCCGGGCGTCCGACAGCCGCTCCAGGACGAGGACCGCCACGCCCTCCGCCCAGCCGGTGCCGTCGGCGGCGTCCGCGAAGGCCTTGCAGCGCCCGTCGGTCGCCAGGCCGCGCTGCCGGGAGAACTCCACGAACGGCGAGGGCTGGGACATCACCGCGACGCCGCCGGCCAGCGCCAGCGTGGACTCGCCGCTGCGCAGCGACTGGGCGGCCAGGTGGACGGCGACCAGCGAGGAGGAGCAGGCGGTGTCGACGGTGATCGCGGGCCCCTCCAGGCCGAGCGTGTAGGCGACCCGGCCCGAGGCCACGGAGCCGGAGGTGCCGGTGGCGAGGAAGCCTTCGAGCCCGGCGGGCACGCTTCGCAGACCGGTGGCGTAGTCGTGGTACATGACGCCGGAGAACACGCCGACGGCCGTGCCGCGCAGGCCCGCCGGGTCCAG
>NZ_LFVW01001155.1:0-590 GCF_001182915.1 Kitasatospora sp. MY 5-36 | reverse complement strand
CGCTGCTGCGGGTCCATGGCGAGCGCCTCGCGCGGCGAGATCCCGAAGAAGGCGGCGTCGAAGTCGGCGGCGCCGTGCAGGAATCCGCCCTCGCGGACGTAGGAGCGGCCGGCCCGGTCCGGGTCGGGGTCGAAGAGTCCGTCGAGGTCCCAGCCGCGGTCCTCGGGGAACTCGGCCACGCCGTCGCGTCCGTCGGCGACCAGCTGCCACAGGTCGGCCGGGGAGGCGACGTCGCCCGGCAGCCGGCAGGCCATCCCGACGATGGCGATCGGCTCACCGGCCGCCGCCTCCAACGCGGCCTTCTCGGAGGCGAGTTGTTCGTTGTCCTGGAGCGCGGCCCGCAGTGCCTCGACCAGCCTCGCCGTCTGGTCGAGGGCGGCCGCGCCGTCGTTGGTGGTGGTGGTCATGTCAGCCTTTCGGATGGTGCGCCGGGCGCCGAGCGCGGACGAACGGGCGCGGGTCGGTGAGCGCGGTGCGTCGGCTCGGTGGGTCTGCGCGGTGGGTCCGCGCGGTCGGGTCGGGCGCGGACGGGTCGGGCACGGTCGGGTCGGGCGCGGTCGGGTGGGCGGTTCAGCCGCGGCCGCGCAGGG
>NZ_LFVW01001154.1:0-1630 GCF_001182915.1 Kitasatospora sp. MY 5-36 | reverse complement strand
GCGGCGGCTCCGCCGTACGGTCGTCGGCCAGCACCTCGGCGAGCGCCGCCCGCAGCGCCGGGCCGGGGTTGATGCCCAGTTCGTCGTCCAGCCGGACCCTGGCCTGGTGGTAGGCGGTCAGCGCCTCCGCGGACCGGCCCGCCTGGTGCAGGCAGCGCATCAGCATGGCCACCAGCTCCTCGCGCAGCCCGTCCAGCCGCACCCCGTGCTTCAGCAGCGGCACGGCCGAGGCCCCGGCGCCCTGGCCCAGCCGCAGCCCGGCCCAGCAGAGCAGGGCGGCGGTGCGGGACTGCCTCAGCCGGTCCACCGCGGCGTCCCGCAGGGGGGTTTCGGGCAGGTCGGCCAGCGCCTCGCCGCGCCACAGCCGCAGCGCCTCCTCCAGCAGCGCGACCGCCGTGGCGCAGTCGCCGAGCCCGGCCTGCCCCTCGGCCTCGCCGGCGAGCTCCTCGAAGCGCAGCGCGTCCACGGCGTCGGCCGGCCCGGTCAGCAGGTAGCCGGAGTCCCGGGTGTGCAGCTCGAACGGGGTGTCGGCGAGCACCTTCC
The DNA here is from genome assembly GCF_001182915.1 of Kitasatospora sp. MY 5-36. Lineage (NCBI taxonomy): Bacteria > Bacillati > Actinomycetota > Actinomycetes > Kitasatosporales > Streptomycetaceae > Kitasatospora > Kitasatospora sp. MY 5-36. The sequence goes on along the minus strand of NZ_LFVW01001154.1, from coordinate 1,087 downwards.
GCAGCGCGGCGACGTGCCCCTGCACGGCCGCCCGGGCGGTGGGCGGCGGCTGCTCGTCCCAGAGCAGCTCGCACAGCTGGTCCATGGTGACCACGAGCCCCAACCGCAGCGCCAGCATCGCCAGGACGGCCCGCCGCTGGGCACCCGCCACGCTCGCGAAGCCGTCCGCCCCGACCCGCAACTCCACCGGCCCGAGCAGCCGAATCCGCACCGGTACCCCCCACCTCGCCCCAAAACCGCACATCACACCCGAAGCGGCCATCGGCCCTCGGGGTGGAGCAGTGTAGTGCGAGAACCTGTCCGGTCCACGCCGGACGGCTGCTCCCGCCCTCGGACGCCCGCCCGCGCGGGGCGCCCACCCCCGGTCCGACCGGGCTCCACGGGGCACCCCCTGAGAGGGATGCCGGTGGGGCCGGTGACGGTTGCACCGGACGGCGGACGCGGGGCCGTGCCGCGGTGCCCGGCCCGTCCGGAGCGGCGGACGCGGGGCCGTGCGGCGGTGGTCGCTCGGCCGGGAGCCGCGGACGCGACGCCGGTGTCGTACCGGCCCGGTACCGTACGGCCGACGTCAAGGGCCCGGTCGGCCCTATCCTCGAACCAGCCGGGGAGTCGACGGATGGTGGGGGAGGGGAACGGGCGCGTGCACATCGATCTGCTCGGGCCGGTGGTGGTGCGGCGGGAGGACGGGACGGCGGTGACGCCCTCGGCCCCCAAGCGCCGGGCGCTGCTGAGCGCGCTCGCCGTACGGCTGAACCGGACGGTGGCCACCGAGGAGCTGATCGAGCTGGTCTGGGAGGGCTGCGCGCCGCCCACCGCGCGGGCCGCCCTGCAGGGCCACGTCGCGGCGGTGCGCCAACTGCTGGACGGCTCCGGGCTGGAGCTGGGCACCCGGGGGGCCGGCTACCTGCTGGCCGGTGAGCCCGACCGGGTCGACGTGCTGCGCTTCGGCCGGCTCTGCGAACAGGCCGGCGTGCTGCTCCCCGAGCCCGCCGCCCCGCTGGACGGTGCCCCTCCGGGGACCGCCCCGCCGGAGCCCGCCCCGATGGAGGCCACGCCGGTGGAGGCCGCGCCGGCGGACGGCGCCCCG
>NZ_LFVW01001153.1:0-1637 GCF_001182915.1 Kitasatospora sp. MY 5-36 | reverse complement strand
TTGGCGCCGGTACTCGTCGGCCAGGCCGAGCAGGGGGCCGATCTCGTGGGCGGTCGTCCGCGCCTCGGTGTTCAGGCCCCAGGTCCGGTGGTTGGCCCGGTCCTGGCGCTCCCGGACGGCGACCGTGTGGTGCGCCGTGGACCGGTCGGGGACGAACTCGACCTCGACCCGCAGCAGATCACCGCTGGGCAGCCGCTGCCCGGTGTTGTAGACCTTCTCGACCCCCTCCCGGCCCGCCTCTCGGAGAGCCTCCACGGCCGCGGCCGTCGGCCCGTCCGCGAGGTCCAGCTTCGCTTCGAGGTCCAGGTACAGCCGGACGGTCAGCACCGTCTCGGTGTCCCCGTCCGGCAGCCGGACCCGGCGGGCGTCGAAGGACTCCAGCTCCCGGGCGGTGATGGCCCGGATGAAGGCGTCCTGCGGCGGCCTGACCTCCTGCGTGGGGACCAGCACCGCCTCGCCGCCGGCCACCGGGGCGGTCAGCTGCGGCCGCAGCTTCTGGTGCGGCTCGCCCCAGACGTCGGTGATGACGCCGTCCTCGACCCGGACGTTCAGCCGCACCCCGGCGAACCGGCCGCGGCGGACCTCGGGGGCCGGACGGCCCGCGGCCGCCTCGCCGACGACCTCGGCCGTCCCCGTCCGCAGCACGTGGTGGGCGGCGTACCGGGCCTCGGCGACGCCCCACTCCGGGGGCAGCCCCCGGCCGGGGCGGTCCCAGGCCGGAGCCGTGAACGACGGGCGCAGCCCGGCCGTCCAGTCCCCGCCGACGTGGACCTCCCGCACCGGCGGGGACTTGCGCAGCTGCGTCCCCGTCACGAACTCCAGGTCGACCGTTCCGGCCGCCTCCCTGAACTGCCGCGGCAGCACCTGCGCCAGGCTCGGCACCGCGCCCGGCGCGACCGGGAGCGTGGTGACGCCGTCGCCCGCCTCCTCGGTGAACTCCACGCCCACGTTCAGCAGCCGGTCGAAGGCCCCGACCTGCTGCCCGGCCGTGAAGTCGGCCATGAGCGTCCGCACCTGCTGCCGCACCGCGTCCAGCTCGGCGGGCGTCATGCCCGCGGACGGCTCCAGGTGCAGCCGGACGGTGAACTCGAAGCCGTCCTGCCCGCTGTCGAACCGCACCCGCTGGAGCAGTACGCCCGGGTACCCGAACAGGTCGACCCGGTCGCCCCGGCCGACCACCGCCTCCTCCTGCCACGCCGCGTACGGCGCGGGGGAGTTGGGGAGCGGGTGGTGGTACAGGATGTAGCCCTGCTGGTCCAGGACCGCCTCGACCCACAGGCTCCCGGACCAGCCGACCGCCCGGTCCAGGCCGTCCGGCCCCGGCGCGACGCTCGGATTGTTCCGCATCGCCGCCTGGACGTGCCGCAGGACCGTGTCGGCGCTCCAGTCCTCCGGGTAGTACGTCCACTCCGGCGCCGCCACCGGCCGCTGCCAGGCGGCCGGGAACCGCGTGATCGGCGCCCCCGGGACCGCCGTCGGCTTCAGCTGCCAGCCGCCGTGGTCCCGCACCACCCCGTTGGGGTCGGTCTGCGGGCCCGGGCCGGGGCGCGGCGTACGGTCGGGGCGGAGCGGCTCGGCCGCCGTCCCCTGGGCGGTCGTGAACGGCTGCCAGCCGGGGAAGTTCGCCGGGTCCGTCG
>NZ_LFVW01001152.1:0-1644 GCF_001182915.1 Kitasatospora sp. MY 5-36 | reverse complement strand
CTACGCCGTGCAGGCCCAGCGCCCGCCCACGCCGCTGCCGCCGCTCCAGGCCGCCCGCCCGGCCTACCCGGCCGAGCGGGTCGACGCGGCCGCCCTCGCCGCCGAGCAGCCCGCGCCGCTCGGCATCGACGGCGACCTGACCAAGCTGCTGATCGGCGCCCCCGAGGGCAGCGCCCCCTGGGGCGACTACCCGGACAAGCCGAGCTGGATCTCGATCGGCGAACTCGCCGAGCAGAACGGCAGGTCGGCCGGCACGTTCAAGGAACTCGCCTCGCGCGGCTTCCGGCGCGCGGCCGAGGTCGACTGGAAGAAGGACGGCGTCTTCTACCGCGCCCAGCTGATCCAGTTCACCGCGGACCGTGCCGACGAGGCGAAGGCCGACCACTGGCAGGAGTTCGCCGAGGGCGCCAACGGCGGCTACAGGGTGGACGCCGTGCCCACCCACTGGGCCGAGAGCACCGAGCAGTACTACTACGGCCAGGCCGCCGCCACGCGCGGCACGGTGAAGATGAGGATCCAGGTCTTCGACACCAAGCCGGTGAACCCCGACACCCTCAAGGACCTCGCCAAGCGGCAGTGGGAGCGGCTGGTATGAACGACGACACCGTGACCACCTCCGCCGCCGCCCCGGGCGCGCCCGGGACGGCGCCCGAGGGTTCGCCCATCGGGTCCGCCGCGCCCGCAGGCCTCGCCGCACCCGCCGGCCCGAGCCCCGCCTCCCGCCGCCTGCTGCGCGCGGGGGCCGCGACCGCCGCCGCCGCGCTGGTCGGCGTGGCCGTCGGCGTGGGCATCATCAAGACCCAGTACGACGACCCCGCGCCGGCCACCGCCGCCGCGCCGTCCACCGGTCCCACCCCCACCGCGACCGCCACGCCGTACGGCGCCAAGTCCAACGGCAGCCACTTCGGTTCGATGCGCGACCTGCTGCTGCCCGTCCCGGCCGGCTACCGGCCCGGCCCGGACGACGGCGGCTACGGCCACGACAGCGAGCAGAACGGCGAGCAGCTGTCCGCCGAGATGGACGCCGACCTCCAGCAGCTCCCCAAGGACAAGCGCGACAAGATGCGCGCCTACTGGGAGGGCATGCACGTCAAGGCCTCCGGCGTGCGCACCTACCTCGCCGACGGGGACGACCTGGTGATCGGCCTGAAGCTGCGCCAGTTCAACCAGCAGGAAGTGCAGCGGATCAACGAGTACACCGCGGTCTTCACCGGCGACACCGGCCTGTTCCGGGTCGGCCCGGCCGTCCCCGGGCACCCCGAGGCGCACTGCTACCTGATGCCGGCGCCGCCGTCCGCGCCGATCGACTACCTGGAGTGCTCGGCCGCCGAGGGCGACCTCCTGGTGGTCATGAGCGCCGAGGGCGTGGCGCCGCTGCCCAAGGACAAGATCGTCGCCCTGTTCACCCTCCAGCTCGACCGCCTCGCCCGCCCCGGAGCCTCCGTATGACCGACCACGCCACCCCGCCGCCCGCGCCCGCGAACGCGCCCGTGCCCGGGAAGGGGGCCGATCCGGTCCTGGAGGCGCTCGCCGCGCCCGTCGCCGAGCCCTTCGCCGCCGCCGAGGACCCCGCGGCCCTCGCCGAGCAGGAGGCCCGCCGCACTGGTGGGAGCCGCGCCGGGGCCCGGGCGCTCGGGCCCCGGG
>NZ_LFVW01001151.1:0-1644 GCF_001182915.1 Kitasatospora sp. MY 5-36 | reverse complement strand
CTGCGCGCCGTCACGGCCGCCGACTACGCGGAGCTGGCCGCCGCCCTGCCGGGCGTCCGGCGGGCCGCGGCCGCGCTCCGCTGGACGGGCAGCGTGCAGGAGGTGCACGTCGCCGTCGAGCCGTTCGGGCAGGCGGTGGCCGGCCCGGCCCTGCTGGAGGCGGTCGGGCACGGTCTGGAGGCGTACCGCCGGATCGGCCACGACCTGGTCGTCCGGCCCGCCCTGCTGGTGCCGATCGACCTCGAACTGCGGGTCTGCGCCGCCGCCGGCTACCAACGCGGCCACGTCCTGGCCGAGTTGCGCCGGGTGCTGGGCAACCGCGCCCTGCCGGACGGCCGGCTCGGCTTCTTCCACCCGGACGCGCTGGGCTTCGGCGAACCGGTGCGGGTCTCCAGGCTGGTGGCCGCGGCGGCCGCCGTGCCGGGCGTCGTCAGCGCTGAAGTGACCAGGTTGCGGAGGCAGTTCGGACGGGACGACGGCGAGCTGGACGACGGGCTGCTGCGGCTCGGCGCGCTGGAGATCGCCGCGTGCGACAACGACCCCGACCGGCCGGAGAACGGCCGGCTCTCGATCGTCCTCGGAGGTGGCCGATGAGCGGCCAGTGCACCTGCGGCTGCGCGGGCACCGCCACCGCGACCCCGGTCCCGGTGTTCAACCCGCCCGGACTGGACGCCATCGGCTACCGGGTCGGCCGCTACGGGGAGTTCCTCGACAGCCTGCTCGCCCGGCTGTCCGGCCCCGCCTACCCGGCGCTGCGCGACCTGACCGTCCGCACCCCGGACGACCCGGCGATCGCGCTGCTGGACGCCTGGGCCGTGCTCGCCGACCTGCTCACCTTCTACTCGGAGCGGATCGCCAACGAGGGCTACCTGCGCACCGCCACCGAGGAGGACTCGCTCGCCCTGCTCGGCCGGCTGGTCGGGCACCGGCCCCGGCCCGGCGTGGCCGCCGACACCTACCTCGCCTACTCGCTCGACCACGACCCGAGGGCGGCCGAGGACCCGACCGTGGTGATCCCGCGCGGCGCCCGCAGCCAGAGCGTCCCCGGCCCCGGCGAGGACCCGCAGTCCTTCGAGACCGCCGAGGACCTCCCCGCCCGCTCGGCCTGGAACGAACTGGCCGTGCTGCGCCGCCGCCCGTACCAGCTGACGCCCGGCCAGCTGAACCCCGGCGGACGCGCCGAGCTCTTCGCCGCCGGCACCGCGAACAACCTGCGGCCCGGCGACCGGCTGCTGTTCGTGTTCAGCGCCGACAAGGCCGCCGACCCGGTCCACCGGATGCTGCGGCTGGTGCCCGAGGTGCGGCTCGACCGCGACAACGACGTCACGGTGATCGGGCTGCCCCGGGACCTGCGCACCCTCAAGGACCTGCGCGCCGAACTCGCCGACTGGATCACCGTCTCCGAGTCCGCCCCGAACCCGAGGCCCGGGCACAGCCGGATCGTCCGGGACTTCGACGAGCAGGTGCTCGCCCCGCTGCGCGCCGACCTCGACCGGCCGGCCGGCCCGCTGGGCACCCCGGCCGAGTTCGCCGACCGGCTCGCCCCGGTGGTCGACCGGGCCGCCGAGGCCGCCGAACTGGCCCACGCCCAGCAGCCGGTGGCCGACTGGTTCGGGCACCTCGGCGAGGAGCTGACCGGCCTGC
>NZ_LFVW01001150.1:0-1651 GCF_001182915.1 Kitasatospora sp. MY 5-36 | reverse complement strand
GGTGGCTCGGCGGTACGGGTCGTCTCCGGGGTCGACGGCGGGGCCGGCTCGGCGGTACGGCCGGCCGCGTGCGCGTCGACCCGCGCGAGCACGGCGGCGACCGCGGCCGACAGTGACTGCCGGTGCGACTCGTCCGCCAGGCCTTCGCGGTCCTGCCTGCGGCGCGTTGCCATCTCTCCCCCCGTCCCGTCCGTTGTGTCGGTGCGTCCTGTGGTCAGTGCGTCAGGTCCACCACGGGGCCGCTGAAGGCCCCGTCGCCGGACACCGTCAACTCGCTCGGCACGCCGTCCACTTGGACCCGGGCCAGGTACACCGTCGGCCGGACGCCGGTGACCGGCACCCGGACCGCGTACGGGTCGCTGCGCGGCTGCGACGGCACGGGTGCGCGGAACTGGTAGCTCGCCCCGGCGCGCCCGGTCGGCGGGCTCAACTCGTCCAGCAGCAGCAGGACCTGCTGGTCGTCCCGGAGCGGGAGGTCCAGCCGGACGTCCACCTGGGCCGAGACCCCGGCCGGTCCGTCGGTACGGTCCGCCGTACCGATCGGCGCGGCGATCCGCGGCTGCCGGGCGAAGGTCTGCGCGTTGGACTCCACGGCGAGGTGCTCCGCGGCGGGCCGGCCGTCCAGCGCCAGGCCGTGCAGCACCTGCAGCTGGTACACGCCGGGCGGCAGGTCCGCCGGGACGGCGACCACCAGCCGGTCGTCCCGCACACCGCCCGGGGCGACCGGCACCCGGCGCCCGCCCAGCCGGGCCACGACCAGCTCCGCGCGCAGACCGGAGCCGACCACCACCAGTTCCCGGTCCCTGGTCACCGGCCCCTCCTCGGGCGCGCCGGTGGACCCGGCCGGGCGGGACAGCACCCGCTCGACGACCGGCCCGCGGGACGGCACGGCCCGGACGGTGCGGCGCAGCACCGGCTTGCCCGCCACCGGATCGACCTTGCCCTCCACGAACACGGCGGTGGCCTGGTAGGTCACGGACAGCGCGTAGGGGGTCTGGAGCAGCGTGCTCCACAGCTTGGACATCTCGTCGACGTCCATCGTGGTGGGGGTGAAGCGCACCCGCTGCGGCGAGGCGGCCAGGTCCGTCCCCACGAGGTACGGCTGGGCGGCCGCCTCCTCGATCAACTGCCGCGACAGCGCGGGCTGTTCGGTCAGCGTCCGGACGACGCAGCCGAGCAGCCGCTGGCCCACCAGCTGGGACTCCTCGCCGTAGCAGCTGATCAGGTAGTGCAGGTCGAGGGCGGCGGCCGGCCGGGTCAGCACGGTGCCGTCCGTCGCGCGGGTGGGCGCGTCGTGGTTGCGCAGCGAGGCGTTGGGCGTGACCTGGTAGAGGAACACGGTGATGGTCGGGTCGGCCGGCGGCTCGGTCGGCGGCTTGCGGGTGCCGACCTCGACCGCGAACGGGATGTCGGGCGAGAGCGCGCGGGAGACGAGCAGCCGCAGCGCCTCGGTCACGGTGGCGATCGCGAGGTGGTTGCTCATGCGCCCGCCCCGTTTCGCTCGGCGGCATCTGCCCGTGCGCGACGTGTGACGGCCCGCAGGCCCACTCGCCTGGTCATGGCCGCTCCCGGTCGAGGTACGCGCCCAGGTCGAGCGCGGGGGAGGGGCGGGCGGCCGCCGCCCGGCGCGGGCCGGCCGGGGCGCGCTCCG
>NZ_LFVW01001149.1:0-1661 GCF_001182915.1 Kitasatospora sp. MY 5-36 | reverse complement strand
CGCGGGCGCGGCGGCCAGGGCGTGGCCGCCGCGCTCGGGGCGGCTCGGCGCGGTGCCGGGCTGTTCGGCGACGGCGACCAGCTTCGACTCGCGCAGCTGGGTGACGACGTAGCCCTTGGTGCTCTTGCGGGTCGAGACGTCGTACGTCTCGACGACCTCGGCGCCCCGGCGCACCAGCAGCCGGAACCGGTCGTCGGGGACGTTCTCGCCCTCCGCGTCGACGACCTCGACGGACACCTCGCCGCCCGCGCCGGGCAGGGCGGAGAAGAGGAAGCCGGCGATCTCGACGGGCGGGGCCGCGGTGACGGCGGGGGCGGCGCCGGGCGTCCGCCGGGCCGGGTCGCCGACCCGCACGACGTAGGCGGAGCCGCCGCCGTTGGCGAAGAAGCCGTACACCGAGTGGGCCAGGTAGGTGCCCTCGGTGAAGCCGCCGAACCGCTGGACGTACTGGTCCCAGTTGGTCACCAGTGTGGGCTCGTGGAAGGGGCCGGTCTCGGCGAAGCCGACGAACGCGGCGACGGCCGTGCCGACGCCCTCGATCGGCCGGGCACCGGACTGGACCTCCTCCACGTACACGCCCGGGGTGAGGTACGACGGCATACGCGCTCCTTCGGCTGGCCCTGCATTTTCGCCGGTCATTCGCCCCCGAGTCTGCTGCCCGGGCGGCACCCGGGGACATGTCCCCAGGTGCCGGACCGGGGGCAATGCCGCTGCCCCCGGCGGACACCGCCGTACGTACCCACCGGCCTCCGCCGCCCCGGAAGTGCTCGGCCGTGCCCGCTGGCCACGCGGGAGGCGCTCAGCCGTGCCCGGCGTCGCCGAGGACGCCCAGCCACGGCCCGAACTCGCTCGCCAGCACCAGCCGGCCGAGCTTGCGGTACTCGCCGACCACCGCGGAGACCAGCTGGGCCATGCCCAGCGGGGCGCCCGTCCCCGCGGCCAGGTACGCCGCGGAGACGGCGCAGGCCCGGATGGAGCCGCCGGTGAGCTCGAAGTTCCGGGCGCAGTAGTCCAGGTCGAGGTCGTCGCCGCGGGGCACCAGCGGTCCCAGGCAGCGGTCCCAGAGCCGGCGCCGCTGCGCCTCGTCCGGGAGCGGGAACTCCGCGATGACGTCCAGCCGGCGGGTGAACGCCTCGTCGAGGTTGGCCCGCAGGTTGGACGTCAGCACCGCGATCCCGTCGAAGGACTCCATCCGCTGGAGCAGGTAGGCCGTCTCCACGTTGGCGTGGCGGTCGCGGGCGTCCTTGACCTCCGAGCGCTTGCCGAACAGCGCGTCGGCCTCGTCGAACAGCAGGACGCCGTTGACCTGCGCGGCCTCGGTGAAGATGCGTTCCAGGTTCTTCTCGGTCTCGCCGATGTACTTGTCCACCACGGTCGCGAGGTCCACCACATACAGCTCCATGCCGAGTTCGGCGGCGACCACCTCGGCGGACATCGTCTTGCCGGTGCCCGACTCCCCGGCGAACAGGGCGACCACCCCGTTGCCCCGGCCGCCGCCCGGGCGCATCCGCCAGCTCCCGAGCACCTGGTCGCGGTGCCGGGCCCGCAGCACGAGTTCGCGCAGCCGGCCCGCGGTGGGGGCGGGCAGCACCAGGTCGGACCAGCCGACCGCGGGTTCGATCCGGCGGGCGAGCCGGGCCAGGCCCGCGCCGTTCTGCGCC
>NZ_LFVW01000114.1:0-7700 GCF_001182915.1 Kitasatospora sp. MY 5-36 | reverse complement strand
GGGGGCGCCTCCGGTGGGGTGGGTCGGGACACCCTATGTTTCCGCGCTGTTTCTGTCAGCCGCGTCCCCGCAGTTGTAGCGCAAGCAAAACGAGCAGAACACCCCTCTATGCGGAGAAGTCGCACTACGCGAAGAAGGCTCCCGCCGGGGCCGGGCCCGCTCCTACCTTTCCGGGGCAAGCACAGAACCGGGAGGAATGCATGACCGAGACCCCGGCGATCGAGCTGACCGGCGCGACCAAACGCTTCCGCACCCCCTCGGGGGCGTTGCACACCGCCGTCCGCGATCTCGATCTGACCGTCGCCCAGGGCGAGTTCGTCGCCGTCGTCGGCCCCACCGGCTGCGGCAAGTCCACCACGCTGACCCTGGTCAGCGGCCTGGAGGAGCCCACCGAGGGCGAGGTCCGGGTGTACGGCGAGCCCGTGCGCGGGATCGACCCCAAGGTCGGGTTCGTCTTCCAGCAGGACGCCGTCTTCCCCTGGCGCACCGTCCTGTCCAACGTGATGGCCGGCCCGCGCTTCCGCGGCGTGCCCGCCGCCGAGGCCAGGGAACGGGCCCGGGACTGGCTCGGCCGGGTCGGCCTGGCCGCCTTCGAGGACCGCTACCCGCACCAGCTGTCCGGCGGCATGCGCAAGCGCGTCGCGCTCGCCCAGACCTTCGTCAACGACCCGGCGATCCTGCTGATGGACGAGCCGTTCTCGGCCCTGGACGTGCAGACCCGGGCCCTGATGTCGGACCAGCTGCTGGAGCTGTGGGCCGGTACCGGCTCGTCGGTCGTCTTCGTCACCCACGACCTGGACGAGGCCATCGCGCTCGCCGACCGGGTCGTCGTCATGACGGCCGGACCGGCCACCGTCAAGGAGGTCTTCACCGTCGACCTGCCGCGCCCGCGCACCGTGGAGGCCGTCCGGCTGGAGCCGAGGTTCGTCGAGCTGTACCGCGAGATCTGGGCCTCGCTCGGCGAAGAGGTGCGCATCACCCGGGAGAGAGGAGCGGGTCGTGCCGCTTGAGACCGCGTCCGATTCCGTGCCCGAGTCCGTGTCGGGAGCCGCGCCGGGAGCCGCGCCGGCCGGCGCCGGGAAGCCCCCGGCCGTCACGACGAGGACCGAGGCCCGCGAACGGGCCGCCCGCAACCGCCGGTTGGTCGTCTACGGCGCCCGGGTCGCGGTGCTGCTCGCCTTCCTCGGGCTCTGGGAGGTCTGCGCCCGCACCGACGTCATCGACCCGTTCAACTTCTCCCAGCCGTCCAGGATCTGGGACCAGATCTGGCAGTGGGTCACCCACGGCACCGCGCAGGGCTCGCTCGGCGAGCAGATCGGCTACACCCTGTACGAGGCCCTCGCCGGCTGGGTGATCGGCGTCATCGGCGGCGTGCTGCTGGGCATCGCGCTCGGCCGGATCCGCTTCCTGGCCGACGTGTTCGGGCCGTACATCAAGGTGCTCAACGCGATCCCGCGGATCGTGCTCGCGCCGATCTTCCTGATCTGGTTCGGCCTCGGCCCGGCCTCCAAGGTCGCCTCCGCGGTGGTGCTGGTGTTCTTCCCGGTGTTCTTCAACGCCTTCCAGGGCGCCCGCGAGGTCGACCGCAACCTCGTCGCCAACGCCCGCATCCTCGGCGCCGACAACCGCAGGGTCACCCTCCAGGTGGTCATCCCCGCCGCCACCACCTGGATCTTCACCAGCCTGCACGTCAGCTTCGGCTTCGCGCTGATCGGCGCCATCGTCGGCGAGTACATCGGCGCCACCAAGGGCCTCGGCCTGCTCGTCGCGGCCGCCCAGGGCACGTTCAACGCGGCCGGCGTGTACGCGGCCATGACCATCCTCGCCGTCGTCGCGCTGCTCACCGAGGGGCTGCTGACCTTCGCCGAGAAGAAGCTGTTCCGCTGGAAGCCCGCCGACGCGGGCGACGGCCGCTGAACCTCCCCCGCCCGTACGAAGAGAGGCCCCCACCCATGCGCAGAACGGCTGCCGCCGCCCTCGCCGCCCTCCTGCTCCTCCCGCTCTCCGCCTGCGCCAACGACGCCGCCACCGCCGGACACGGCGCGGTCGCCGCCCCCGCCGGGCAGCAGGTCGACGGACCCAAGGTCAAGATCATGGTCGGTGGCCTGGACAAGGTCATCTACCTGCCCGCGATGCTCACCCAGCGGCTCGGCCACTTCGCCGAGGCCGGCGTCAACGTCGAGCTGATGACCGAACCGGCCGGCGTCAACGCCACCACCGCGCTGCTCGCCGGGGACGTCCAGGGCGCCGTCGGCTTCTACGACCACACCATCGACCTCCAGGCCAAGGGCAAGAAGGTCGAGTCCGTGGTGCAGTTCGCCCAGGCGCCCGGCGAGGTCGAGGTGGTCTCCAGCAAGCAGGCCGACGCGATCAGGTCCGGCGCCGACTTCAAGGGGAAGAAGCTCGGCGTCACCAGCCTCGGCTCCTCGACCGACTTCCTCACCAAGTACCTCGCGGTCAAGAACGGCACCGCCGTCAGCGAGTTCAGCCCGATCGCGGTCGGCGCCGGCCAGACCTTCATCGCCGCGCTCCAGCAGGGCAGCATCGACGCCGGGATGACCACCGACCCGACCGTCGCCGCCGTCCTGGACAAGGGCCTCGGCAAGGTCCTCTACGACATGCGCACCCCCGAGGGCTCGCGCGAGGCGCTCGGCGGGCTCTACCCGTCCTCGTCGCTGTACATGAACACCGACTGGGTGGAGAAGAACAAGGACACCACCCAGAAGCTCGCCAACGCCTTCGTGAAGACCCTCACGTGGATGTCCACCCACAGCCCCGAGGAGATCGCCGCGAAGATGCCCGCCGACTACGCCCAGGGCGGCGCCGAGCAGTACGCGGCGGCGATCAAGGCGACGCTGCCGATGTTCACCACGGACGGCGTGATGCCGGCCGACGGGCCGAAGACGGTGCTCTCGGTGCTCGCCGCGTTCCACCCGGACGTGAAGGGCAAGGAGGGGTCGATCGACCTGGCGAAGACCTACACCACGGAGTTCGTCGCCAAGGCCGCCGGCTGAGCCCCGCCGCCGACAGCGGTCCCGCGCCCACCCCCACGGGCGCGGGGCCGCTGTGCGTCAGAGCCCTCGTACGGACAGCACGTCCATCCGCGACGGCGTCCCCGCCGCCTTGCCGCAGCTCTCCGGACGCGCCGGCTCGCTCACCGTCTCGATCACGTCCACCTCCCAGGACCTGCCGTCCCGGTGCAGCACCGTCACCAGCCAGCGGCGCTCACCGTCCGGCCGCTGGACGAGCGTCAACGCGTCCACCCCGGTCTCGCCGGTCGCCAGCCGCACCGCGTGCTCGGCCGCCTGGCCCGGACGCTCCCAGCCCGAACAGCCGCGCGACCACTCCGGCACCGTGTGCCCGGCCGCCGTCGCCGCCAGCACCTCCTTGGCGGTCTCCGGCGTCAGCCGCCCGTACGCGTAGCCGTACGGCAGCACCAGCATCGTGGGGGAGAAGCGGTGCCCGCCCAGGTGGGTGACCTCCCACACCTCGCTGTGCCCGGCCGCCGCCAGCTCCGCCGCGAGCGGACGGCCCAGCAGCGCGCAGCAGCGGTCCCGCCGCCCGTTGGTGCACACCAGGGCCACCGGGCCGCCGACGTGCTCCGCACCGAAGCCGGTGTGGTCCCCGGCGCCCAGCGCCGCGAAGTCCAGGCCCAGCAGCTCCGCCGGATCCGCCACCGCCGCCCGGCGCACCCAGTCGCGGCCCGGCACCGTGTGCGCCACGAGCACCTCGTGGCGCGGGGTCGGCAGGCAGTCGGCGTGCCGCCCGGGCCGGCGGATCAACGCCACCCGCACGCCCGTCCCGGCCGCGGCCGCCTCCAGCGCCCGCCCCACCGCCGCGTCCAGATGGCTCTCGCCCAGCGCCTTCGCGCCCCACGGCCCGTTCTGCTCCACCAGCAGCCAGGTGCTCGCCACCGCCGCCGTCGCGGCCAGCGGCTCCGAAAGTTCACGCGACACGGTCGCACAAGTGCTCACGCCGGCAAGGCTACCCTCAGCTGATCACCCTCACTCGATCACCCGAAGGCGGCCTTCACCCGCTGCGCGACCTCCTCGTCCACCGTGTCGTACATCGGCTCGGAGACGGTCGGGAGGTCGGCGAACTCCAGGTGGATGCTGCGGACGACGTCCGCGAACAGCTCCGAGTACAGCACCCAGTCCTCCGGGCACGGGGTGCTCAGCTCCAGCGAGAGCAGCTGCGACTCGTTCGGCAGCGGCAGGTGCACCTGGATCACCGAGGTGGTCAGCACCCCGTCGACGAGCGGGACCGCCAAGCCGTCGAGCGGGGTCGACCCGTCGTCCACCGCGGTCGCCACCGCGTCGATCACCGCGACGGCCCGCCCGGCCGGCAGCTCGACCGCCGTCACCTCCGCCTCCGGACGGGACAGGGCCAGCCGGGTGAGCAGGAAGTCCACCGCGCCGGGGTAGTCGGTGCCGACCAGCGGGCAGACCGTGGCCGTGATCGACGCGGTGCTCGGTCGGCCGTCCACGTCCACCAGGCACATCCCGGCGTGGATCACCCCGGCCTCGGCCATCGACGGGATCAGCCCGGCCAGTGCCACGGCCCAGCGCACCCGCACCTCCTCGGGCTGGGAAGCCAGCACCTCGCAGACCAGCTCCCACAGCTCCTCGGCCACCTGGTCGTCGGTGCCGAGCACCGGGACTTCGTGGAAGGCGGGCGGGACGACGAAGCGGATCTGGAGCCGCGCGTCCTCGGCGGGACGGTAGGCCGTCGGTATGTCGGGCATCGAGCTTTCCTGGGAGGTCATGACGGCTTGCGGATCCGGTTGTGGACGTCCAGCCAGGACGGCGGGACGGGGACCGGGACGCCGTACGCGCGGGCTTCGACGAGCAGGTCGAGGTAGGCGGCGGCACGGTCGCGAAGACCGGAGCGGTGCCAGGTCCAGTGCGCCCTCAGCGCGGGGAGGGCGGTGAGCGCGCAGAAGGCCACCAGGCCGCCGATGACGAGGATGGACTGCCGACGCTGCTCGGAATAGCTGAAGTCCGAGCCGAGGAAGCCGACCAGCACGGCCACGCAGAAGACCAGGGCGGAGACATTGGTCCACACCAGTCTCCGGCGGACGGTGCGCCGCTGCGCGGTGAGCAGGCCCCGGACCGCCTGTTCGTCCAGGAAGTCGAGGCCGTGCGGGGCACCGAGTTCACGGGCCCGGGTGGCCAGCGGCCAGTGCTGTGCGAGCGCGGCGGGCGGCAGCACCGGGAACGCGGGGTCGATCACCGCGTCGGGCGGCCACCACGAGCCGGGCTGCGCAGCGACGGACGGCGGGGGCACGGGGGCGTACGGGCCCGGACCGGTGGGGTATGCGGCCGGTGGTTGCGCTTGCGGAGCGGGCCGGGCGTCTGCGTCCCATGACGCCTGCTCGGTATCGGCTCCCCACTCGGTGGGGATCCGGACCGTCAGCCCCGCGCGCCTGGCCTGGTTCAGCAGCCCGATGTACGCGGTGAAATGTACGGAAGCTTCAGTCTTTGCCGATCCGCGGTTCGCGCCCCATATCCAGAGTGCGATTCCGGCCGGAACCCCAAGGATCACTGCTGCCCAATTGCCGGTGATCCAGGAAGCTGCTACGCCCATGATGATGAGCAGCAGCGCCAGTTCGTCGAAGGAGTCCAGCCGATTCCGTAGCCGCATGTGTCTGATCACCACATTGCGGGCCACATCGTCGTTCAGCAGAGTGACACCGTAGAGTGCCTCGGCCCGCCGTGCCGCTTCGGCTACCTCGGGCACGGAAACGAGCTGCCCGCCCGAGACGGGAAGGGTCACGTAGAGGTCCTTGACCATGCGCCTGTCCTCTCAGCCGACGGCGTTCAGGAACGGAGCGGACGCCGGTCGGTACGCGGGCTTCGGAAGCGGTCCCGGGGCCTCGACGTGGGACGCCCGGGCCTTCTCCTTCTCGCCGTCCTGGTAGAAACCGTAGGCGAGCCCGTTCGCCTTGTTCGTGATCGTGACCGTGCGGGGGTCCACTGCGACACCCGCCTTCTTGAGCCCGCCGACGATGAGCTTGGTCGATATCGGGTTCATGGTCTTCTCGAACAGGCCCGCGCCGGCGGCCGAGGTGCGTTCGGCGGCGCCGGCCCCCTCGGCCGCCACCGAGGTCCTGACGTTCCGGATCGGGGCTCGGATCACCTTGTTGACGACACCGACGCCCTGGACCTTCGTGATCGACTTCCCGGCGGTGGCGAAGCCCTTGATGGCGCCGACGCCCGGGATCACCCCGAGCCCGTCCAGTCCGATCTTCAGCCAGGAGACGTCCTGGCCCCGGGACTTGGCGATGCCGTGCCCGGCCATCGCGGCCGCGCTGGTCAGCATGGCCGCGGCGCCCAGCAGTGGGCCCGCCACGGGGACCGCCAGTGCGGCGATCGCCAGCACGGCTGAGATCTTGGACAAGTCGTCCGCGTGCTCGGCGAGGAAGTCCAGCGACTTCTGCCAGGCGTGCTCCACCTTGTCCAGCATCCGCTTGAGGAAGCTCGGGTCCGGCGGGTGGTGCCGGGACGCCTCCATGATCGCCTTGGCGGCCGCCTCGGCCTTGTTCTTGTGGTCCGCCAGCTGCTTGTGGCCGTTCGCGATCACTTCGTCGAGCTGGTGCGCGAGCTGCTGCTGGGCCTGGAGTTTGGCCTCGAAGTCGGCCTTGGCCTTCGACTGGGCCGCCGCGTCGGTGGACTGCGCGGAGGCGTCGAGGGCCTTTCCCGCAGCGTCGCACTGGACGTTCATGTCACCCAGCCGGGAGCGCAGTTCGACGGCCTGGGCCTCCATCGTCCGGCCGTTGGCGAGCAGGCCGGTGAGCTGGGTGTGCCAGGCCTTGAGGGCCCGGGAGCAGGCGGCCATCGAATCGTGGCCCTGGGTGAGGTACTTGGGCAGTTCGCCCAGTTTTCCCGCGAAGTTGCGGGCCGCCTCGCCCTGCCAGGCGCTGCCGTCGGAGCCGAGGTCGGCGAGGGTGTGGCGCAGTTCCTCCAGTTCGCGGGCGACGGCGTCGACGTCCGCGTACATCTTGGCGATGGCCGGAAGGTCCCCCGGGGCCGGGCAGAAGCCGAGGCCCGGCCAGTTCTTGTCACTCATGGTGGAAAGTCAGTCCCCCTGTTGGTCGGCTCAGGTCGCGCCGAATCCCTTGGCCGTGCCCTGCTCGTTCTCCCCGTAGTTCTTGAGCGTCGCGTCCAGGCCCTCGCGCAGGCCGTGGGCGAGCTTGGCCATCCGGCCGATGCCGCCGTGCCAGTGGTCCTCGAAGCCCTTGCACGCCGCGTCGAGCCGTGCGGTGCCCAACTGCTTTCCCTTGCCGAGGTTCTCGAGGCTCTTGGCGACCGCCCCCATGCGGGTGCCGCATTCGTCGAGTTGTTTGGACACCGTTCTCATCCGGCCCATGTCGATCTTGAATTCTTCAGCCAACTGCCATGCCCCCCAAGGCTGGTGACGAGGTGTCGAGCACACCTGTTCGGTGAACCTAACCCATGGGAGGGCAAAGTTCGGGCCATGACCGGGAATTGGAGATCGCCGTTCCGCATCCCCGGCCGGGCGGGCACGAAAAAGCGGAGGGGCACCGGACGATGTCCGGTGCCCCTCCGCTCGGGCGGGAGCCGCTACGCCGGGCCGGCGACCACCGCGATCGGGGTGGTGACCGGGGTGCCGGAGCCGTCGCGGCGCGGGTCGCGCTCGGGCAGGTCGACCGGGGCGCCCTTGGCGGTGGCGGCGCGGGC
>NZ_LFVW01001148.1:0-1665 GCF_001182915.1 Kitasatospora sp. MY 5-36 | reverse complement strand
TTCGACGGCCGGGGCCGCGGGCGCCTGCTCCAGCACGAGGTGGGCGTTGGTGCCGCCGACGCCCAGCGCGCTGACGCCGGCCCGGCGCGGGGTGGGGCCGTCCGGCCAGTCCCGGCGCTCGGCGGCGAGCCGGAACGGGCTGTCGGCCAGTTCCAGCGCGGGGTTGGGGCTGGTGAAGTTCACCAGCGGGGGGATGGTGCCGTGCCGCAGCACCAGCAGGGCCTTGATCAGGCCCGCCATCCCGGCGCAGGTGTCCAGGTGGCCGATGTTGGGCTTGACCGAGCCGAGCGAGCAGAACCCGGCGGCCTCGGTGCGGGCGCGGAACGCCTGGGCCAGTGCCCGGAACTCGATCGGGTCGCCGAGCGGGGTGCCGGTGCCGTGGGCCTCGATGTAGCCGATGCTGTCGGCCGGCACGCCCGCCAGGTCCAGGGCCCGGCCGACCACGGCCGCCTGCCCGTCGACGCTGGGCGCGGTGTAGCCGACCTTCCGGCCGCCGTCGTTGTTGACGGCCGAGCCGAGGATCACCCCGTGCACGGTGTCGCCGTCGGCCAGCGCCCGGTCGAGGCGCTTGAGCAGCACGGCGGCGACGCCGTTGCCGCCGACGGTGCCGCCCGCGTCGGCGTCGAAGGCCCGGCAGGCACCGTCGGGGGAGAGGATCGACCCCTCCTCGTAGCGGTAGCCGGCGGCCTGCGGGATGTGCAGGGCGGCGGCCCCGGCCAGGGCCAGTTCGCAGTCACCGGAGAGCAGCGACTGGACGGCCAGGTGCACCGCGACCAGCGAGGTGGAGCAGGCCGTCTGCACGCCGATCGCCGGGCCGGTGAGGCCCAGCCGGTAGGCGACCCGGGTGGCGGCGAAGTCGGCCTGGTTGCCGATCGCGGTCTGCAGGGCGGCGACCGGCTCGGACGGGTCGGCGGTGGTGGCCAGGGTGTGCTGGTAGTAGGTGCGCAGCGCGTACAGGGTCATTCCGGTGCCGGCGAAGACCCCGACCCGGCGCTCCGGGTCCGGCGCGTCGTAGCCGCCGTCCTCCAGGGCCTGGCGGCAGATCTCCAGCAGCAGGCGCTGCTGCGGGTCCATCAGGGCCGCTTCGGTGCCGCTGATGCCGAAGGCCTCGGCGTCGAACTCGTCGGTGCCGGTGAGCGCGCCGGTGACCGGGACGAAGTCGGGGTGGCGGTACTCCTCCGGGCGCAGTCCGGCCGCCGCCAGCTCCTCCTCGGTGAACCGGGTGGTGCTCCGGACGCCCTCGACGATGTTCCGCCAGTACTGCTCGGGGGTGTCGGCGCCCGGCAGGCGCAGCGCCAGGCCGACGATCGCCACCCGGCGGTCGTCGCCCGGCCCGGCGACGGGGGAGGCGGCCGCGGCGGTGGGCGTGGCCGGCTCGGCGGCCAGGTGGGCGATCAGGGCGTCCACGGTGGGGTGGCGGAACAGCTCGGTGGGCGCCGGAGGCGTGGGCAGCGCGGCGCTGAGCGCGCCGTGCACCCGCATCAACTGGAGGGAGCCGATGCCGAGTTCGGCGAGCGGGCGGCCCGGGTCCAGCGGGGTGTCGAGGACGGACTCGAAGGCGTCCAGGACCAGCCGGCGCAGCCCGGGCGGGGCGGTGTGCCCGGGGCCGGGTGCCACGGCGGTCGGGGCGGCCGGCTCGGCGGTGACCGGCGTCGGCGCGGCGGC
>NZ_LFVW01001147.1:0-1667 GCF_001182915.1 Kitasatospora sp. MY 5-36 | reverse complement strand
GGGGGGGGGTGGTCGGCTGCGCTGTCTGGCGACGGGCCATTCTTGGCAGGGCCGGGGACGGGTGGCAAAGGCGTTCGCTACTACGCAGGGTCGTGGCTGAGGGGTGGCCGGAGCGGGGCCCGGGGGTTGATTTGGATAGATTTGTCCGAATCGCCCCTCTGGAGGTAGCGACCCCGGGGTGGCGGTGGATCGCACCGCCGGCAGGTGCGGTGGCCTGTGTTCTTCAGGCGGATCGCGGTCGCGGGCGGCCCGGTCGGGGCGGCTCGACGGCGCCGGGGGCGGTGCCGCGGGGAGCGCGTCCACTATCGGGGATCGTGGATGGCGATCCCGCTGTGGGCGGGCTCACACGCCGACGGGCGCGGCGTCGACGCGGAGTGAGCGGCCGGTGACGGCTCCGGGGGGGGTCGCGCACGGGATTCCCCGGAGCGGGCCGCGTGGTTCGGTGCGCGATCGTCCCGGGCCCTCCGCACCCGGAACCCCTCATTGCCGTGTTCCTGCCAGATCCGACCGGCAAGGGCGGACCCCTCCTATCGCGCCGCCCGTCGGGCCACTCTCGGTCTTCCCCCACCTGCAAGGAGGATCTGATGAAGCGTCAACTCGGCAGGTTCGTCTGCCTGCTGGCCGGCCTGGTGCTCGGCGCCGGAGCGCTCGTGCTGCCCGCCGCCGCCTCACCCGAGCCGTCGCCGAGCGTGGTCGGCGGCACGCGGGCGGCGCAGGGCGAGTTCCCGTTCGTGGTGCGGCTCTCGATGGGCTGCGGCGGCGCGCTCTACACCTCGCAGATCGTGCTCACCGCCGCCCACTGCGTCGACGGCACCGGCGCCGACAGCAGCATCACCGCCACCGCGGGGGCGGTCGACCTGAACAGCGGCAGCGCGGTCAAGGTCCGCTCCTCGTACGTGTACCAGTCGCCCGCCTTCACCGGCGCCGAGAACGGCGACGACTGGGCGCTGATCAAGCTGGCCTCGCCGGTGAGCGGTGGCCAGGTCAGCACCCTGCCGATCGCCACCTCCACCGCCTACGACAGCGGCACCTTCACCATCATGGGGTGGGGCGCCGCGCGCGAGGGCGGCGGCCAGCAGCGGTACCTGCTCAAGGCGACCGTGCCGTTCGTCGACGACGCCACCTGCGCCCGCGCCTACCCGGGGCTGAACGCGGCCGGCTCGCTCTGCGCGGGCTACGTCTCCCAGGGCGGCGTCGACACCTGCCAGGGTGACTCCGGCGGCCCGATGGTCCGGCAGGACGCGGCGGGCCGCTGGGTCCAGGTCGGCATCGTCAGCTGGGGCAACGGCTGCGCCCGCGCGGGCTACCCGGGCGTCTACAGCCAGGTGAGCACCTACGCGGCCGACATCGCCGCGGCGGCGGCCGGCCTCTGATCCGACCCGGCGGGTCCCCGGACTGACCCGGAAGGTCACTGATCCGACCCGGCAGGGCCGGTCGAAGCGGTACGGCAGGGCCGGTCACCACACCCGCAGGTGGTGGCCGGTCCTGCCGTTCCGCGACGGACCGGGGGCGGCCGTGCCCGGGGAGCCTCACCCGAGCAGCCACTCCTCGGCCCGCCGTCGCTCCCGGGCGATGCGGCCGGCGGTGTGCGGGGGCAGCCGGGTGAGCAGGGCGACGGCGGCGTCGGCGTGGCCGGCGAGGACGTGGGCGCCGGCGAGGCGGGCGGT
>NZ_LFVW01001146.1:0-211 GCF_001182915.1 Kitasatospora sp. MY 5-36 | reverse complement strand
GATGACGTGGGCGTTGGTGCCGCTGACGCCGAAGCTGGAGACGCCGGCCCGGCGGGGCCGCTCGCCGTCCGGCGCCCAGGCGACGGGCCGGTGCAGCAGGGCGACGTGCCCGGCGGTCCAGTCGACGTGCGGGGTCGGGGTGTCGGCGTGCAGGGTGCGCGGCAGCTGTCCGTGCCGCAGGGCCAGGACGATCTTCATGATCCCGGCGACG
>NZ_LFVW01001145.1:0-1444 GCF_001182915.1 Kitasatospora sp. MY 5-36 | reverse complement strand
TGGACTTCACCGAGCCCAGCCACAGCGGCCGGTCGGCGGGCCGGTCCTGGCCGTAGGTGGCGAGCAGGGCCTGGGCCTCGATCGGGTCGCCGAGTTCGGTGCCGGTGCCGTGCGCCTCGACGGCGTCCACGTCGGCGGCGGTGAGGCCGGCGCCGGCCAGCGCGGCGCGGATCACCCGCTGCTGGGAGGGGCCGCTGGGGGCGGTGAGCCCGTTGGAGGCGCCGTCCTGGTTGACGGCGCTGCCGCGGACCACGCCGAGCACCTGGTGGCCGTTGCGGTGGGCGTCGGAGAGCCGTTCGACCGCGAGGACGCCGACGCCCTCGGCCATGCCCATGCCGTCGGCGCCCTCGCCGAAGGCCTTGCACCGGCCGTCGGCGGCCAGGCCGCGCTGCTGGGAGAAGCCGACCAGGTCGCGCGGGGTGGGCATCACGGTGACGCCGCCGACCAGGGCGAGGTCGCACTCGCCGGCCCGCAGCGCCTGGGCGGCGGAGTGCAGGGCGACCAGCGAGGAGGAGCAGGCCGTGTCGACGGTGAACGCCGGGCCCTCCAGGCCGAGGAGGTAGGAGACCCGGCCGGACAGCACGCTGGTGGCGGTGCCGATCATGGCCTGGCCCTCCAGGCGGTGGTCGGCGTGGCCGGCGGCGCGGGCGGTGAGGTGGTCGTAGCCGGAGCCGAAGCCGCCGACGAACACGCCGGTACGGCTGCCGCGCAGGCCGGTGGGGTCGATGCCGCCGCGTTCCAGGGTCTCCCAGACGACCTCCAGCAGCAGCCGCTGCTGCGGGTCCATGGTGACCGCCTCGCGCGGGCTGACGCCGAAGAACCCGGCGTCGAACTCGGCGGCCTCGTGCAGGAACCCGCCCTCGCGGGCGTAGAAGGTGCCGGGCCGTTCGGCGGTGGGGTCGTAGAGGGCGGCGAGGTCCCAGCCCCGGTCGGTGGGCAGGCCGGTGACGGCGTCCTGCCCGGCGTCGAGCAGCTGCCACAGCTGCTCGGGGGTGTGGATGCCGCCGGGCAGGCGGCAGCCCATGGCGACGATCGCGACCGGGTCGGCGAGCGGGTCCGCGCCGGTGGCGCGCGGTGCGGCCGGGGCGGCGGTGTCCGGTCCGCCGCCGACCAGCCGGGTGCGCAGGTGCGCGGCGAGCACCTGCGGGTCCGGGTAGTCGTACAGCAGGGTGGCGGGCAGCGGCAGGCCGGCGGCGGTGCTGAGCCGGTTGCGCAGTTCGACGGAGGTGAGGGAGTCCAGGCCGAGTTCGCTGAAGGCGCGGCCGGGCTCGACGTCGGCGGCCGAGGCGTACCCCATCACGGTGGCGGCCTCGTCCCGGACCAGGTCGCAGAGCAGCCGGTCCTGCGCCTCGGCGGAGGTCAGCGCCGACAGCCGGACGGCCAGCGGGTGCTCCGGCTCGGCGGCGCGCGGCGCCGGGTCCGCGGCGTCGGCCGCGTCGGCGGC
>NZ_LFVW01001144.1:0-1675 GCF_001182915.1 Kitasatospora sp. MY 5-36 | reverse complement strand
CCGGCGGCGAGCCGGGCGGCGGCGGCGGCCAGTTCCCTCGCCACCGTCGCGGCGTCCAGGGCCCGACGGCGGCGGGCCAGCACGACGGCGGCCGCCGCACCGGCCAGCGCCACCACGACCAGCAGCACCGCTAACAGCGCCATGCACCGTCCCCCTGGGTTCGGACACCATCCATCCCATGACCAACTGGCTTCTGGAGATCATGAGTTGACGTCGTCTCGTGATGTTGCTCGGGCGCCATCAGAATAGGCCCTCGATCGGACAGCCGAACAGGAAAGCGCACTATCCTGGGCAGCGCGGCAGCCGTACGACAGCAGCACAGCAGCAGCTCGTCGGGAGCGGAACGGCAGCACAGCCAGCAGCGCGCCGGCGGTACCTGAACCGGCGCGTCAACAGCGGTCAACCGTCGGGGGTCGAGTGTCGGAGTCGCGTTGGGTGCCCGGGCTCCGGTTCGGGCCGGAGTTCGACCCCGAGCAGTACGAACTCCTGGAGTTCCACCACCGGGGCGGCGAGGCCGAGGTGTGGCGGGCGGTCCGCACCGGGCACAACGGGCGCAAGGAACTGGTCGCCGCGAAGATCATGCTGGAGCGCGACCCGGGCGAGGTGCGGCGCTGGCTCGGCCGCTGGGACGACGTCTCGCACAACGCGCACCGGCTGGGCGTCACCGACCTGGTCGTTCCCAGCTTCCTGCTCGGCCCTTCCCCGCACCGGCCCGGCACCCCGCCCGGCGGCGCGCTGCTGGGCTACCAGATCTCGCCCTGGGTCGAGGGCGTGCCGCTGCACACCTGGGCGCGCGGCCAGCGCGGCGGCCCGCCGGCGGTGGCCGAGGTGCTGGCCCGGCTCTGCCGGATCGTCGACGAGCTGCACCGCAAGCGCTGGGTGCACCGCGACATCTCCCCCGCCAACGTCCTGGTGGACGGCCAGGGGCAGGTCAAGCTGATCGACCTGACCTTCCTCGCCCCGCTGGACCACGCCCTGACCGTCGCGGTGTTCACCCCCGGGCACGTCCCGCCGGAGGCCGAGCAGGTCGGCGGCTTCCCGACCACCGCCAAGGACCTGTTCGCGGTCGGCACCCTCGCCCGCACCCTGCTGCTGCCCGACCACGGCCGCCTGGACCACCGGCTGGCCGCCGAACAGGCCCGCGCCGAACTGCTGGCGGCGGGCTACGGCGAGGAGTTGGCGCGCTGGGCCTGCGAGCCGCTGGCCCGCGACCCGGACCGCCGCCCCGCCCCGCTCGGCCCGTGGGCCGCCCGCGGCCGTGAACTGCTGCGCGCCCACCGGCCGGTGGCCCGTACCGCGGGCCTGGCCGTGCTGCCCGACCCCGCCGGGCGCCCGCTGGTGGTCACCGGCGGCGCCGACGGCACCGCGCTGACCGGGCCCGGCAGCCCCGGCCGGGCCCTCCCGGCAGGCCAGGGCCTCTCCGCCGTACGGGAGTTGACGGCCGGCTGGGCCGGACACCCGGGCGAGCTGGTGGTCTGCGCCGAGGACCGCGGCGGCACCCTGTGGGTCGGTACGGCCGCGGGCTGGTGGGAGGCCGCGCGCGGGGTCAACGGCCTGGCGGGCGCGGTCGGTTCAGCCGGGGAGATGACGGTGTGGGCGGCCGTCGGCGGCGCGCTGCGCTCGTACCGCTGGGCGCCCGGCCGCACCCTCACCGGCCAGGAGCACCCCGGCTGCC
>NZ_LFVW01001143.1:0-1679 GCF_001182915.1 Kitasatospora sp. MY 5-36 | reverse complement strand
CGCCGGCCGGCGCGCGCTGCGCCACCGGCTGGCCGTCACCGGCCCCGACCCGGCCACCCTGCGCAAGGGCCTGGACGCCTTCCTGGCGGGCCGGACCACCGCCGGCGCGGCCCACCGCGAGGTGGGACGCGGCGAGGTCCTGCCGGTGCTGCTCTTCACCGGCCAGGGCGCCCAGTACCGGGGCATGGCCGCCGAGCTGTACCGGGCCTTCCCGGCCTTCCGCGCCGTCCTGGACGAGTGCGACCGGCTGCACCGCGAGAACTGGGGCGAGCCGCTGCTGCCGCTGCTGCTCGACCCCGCGCCGCAGGGCACCGAGGACGGCTGGACCACCGAGGCGGCGCAGCCCGCGCTGTTCGCCCTCCAGGCGGCCTACCTGCGGCTCTGGCAGGAGCTCGGGCTCCGTCCCGCCGCCGTCGCCGGGCACAGCGCCGGGGAGTACGCAGCCTTCCACGCGGCCGGCGCGCTCGACCTGGCCGACGGGATGTTCCTGACGGCGCTGCGCGGCCGGCTGATGCACCGGCTGACCGAACCGGGCGCCATGACGGTGGTCTCGGCCGGCCTGGACCGGCTGGCCGGGCTCGGCGACTGGCTGCCCGGCGTGGACCTGGCCGTGGTCAACGGCCGGGGCCAGTGCGTGCTGGCCGGACCGCCCCGCGAGATCGCCGCCGCCGAGGCCGTGCTGGCCGCCGACGGGGTGACCACCGAACGGCTGGCCACCGACCGGGCGTTCCACTCCCGCCTGCTCGACCCGATGCTCGACCCCTTCCGCGACCAGCTGGCCCGGCTGCGGCTGCGGCCGCTGGCCGTGCCGCTGGTCAGCAACCTCGGCGGCGAGGTGCTGGCCCCCGGGACCGTCCCGACGCCCGAGTACTTCCTCCGGCAGACCCGGGAGACCGCCCGGTTCGACCAGGTCCTCGCCGCACTGGACGGGCAGGGCCACGAGCTCTTCCTGGAGATCGGCCCGCACCCGACGCTGACCGGCATGGGCCGCCGGGAGCTGCCGGAGCGCCACTTCGTCGCCGGCGGCCGGCGCGGCGCCTCCCCGGAGCAGCAGTTCGACGCCGCCGCGGCCGCGCTCTGGTCGTACGGCGTCCCGCTCGACTGGGCCGGCTTCGCCGCCGCCCGGGACTGGCCGGACGGACCAGCCCGCCGCGTCCCGCTGCCGACCACCGTCTTCCAACGCCGCCGCCACTGGTTCACCGCCCCCGACCGGCCGACCACCGAGGACCCCGCCATGCGCCAGGACCCACCCCAGCAGACCGCTCCGGCCGCTGAACCGGCCGCCGCACTTGCCGCCTCACCTGCTGCTACACCCGCTGCTTCACCGACTCCGAGCCCCGAGGAGCTGGCCGGGCAGGCCGTGCTGCGGGAGGTCGTCGAGCAGACGGCCCGCCAGCTCGGCTACGACGAGGACTCGGTCGGCGCGGACGAGCCCTTCTTCGACCTGGGCGCCGACTCGCTGTCGATGATCAACATGATCCGGGACCTGGAGCGCGCGTTCCGGGTCCGGGTGTCGATGCGCGAGCTGTTCGAGGACGCCGACACCCCGGCCCGGCTGGCCGGGCTGATCGCCTCCCGGCTGGAGCCGGCCGTGCTGGCCACGCTGCTGCCGGCCGCCGAGCCGGAGCCCGTGGCGGTGCCCGAGCCGGTGGCAGCGCCGGTGGCGGCTCCGGCCCCGG
>NZ_LFVW01001142.1:0-1702 GCF_001182915.1 Kitasatospora sp. MY 5-36 | reverse complement strand
CGGGCCGCTCCCGGTACGGAGCGGCCCGCCGTCCGCGCGGCGCCGATCGGCCGGGCGGCCGGTGCCGGGGCAGGCCCCGGCACGGTCGACCGGGCCGGTCAGCCGCGCAGAACGACCAGGTCGTCGCGGTGGACGACCTCGCGCTCGTACGCGGCGCCGAACTCCTGGGCCAGGTCGCGGGTGGACCGGCCGAGCAGGCGGGGCAACTCCCTCGCATCAAAGTTGACCAGTCCGCGAGCCACGATGTGGCCGTTTTCGGCAAGAAGGTCCACCGGATCACCCGCGGCGAACTCCCCGTCGACCTTGGTGACCCCGGCGGGCAGCAGCGAGGCGCCGCCGGAGACGACCGCCCGGACGGCGCCCTCGTCCAGGTGCAGCGCCCCGCGCGGGCTGCTCGCGTGGGCCAGCCAGAGCATCCGGTCGGAGGTGCGGCTGCCGGTGCGCAGGAAGAGCGTGCCGGTGGGCCGGCCGGCCAGCGCGTCGGCGGCCTGGCTGGCGGCGGTGAGCACGACCGGGATGCCGGCGCCGGTGGCGATCCGGGCCGCCTCGACCTTGGTGACCATGCCGCCGGTACCGACGCCGGCCTTGCCGGCGCTGCCGATCTCGATGCCGTCGAGGTCCTGCGGGCCGCGCACCTCGGCGATCCGGCTGGTGCCGGGGCGGGACGGGTCGCCGTCGTACAGGCCGTCCACGTCGGAGAGCAGTACGAGCAGGTCGGCCCGGACCAGGTGGGCGACCAGGGCGGCCAGCCGGTCATTGTCGCCGAACTTGATTTCGGCGGTGGCGACGGTGTCGTTCTCGTTGACGATCGGCATCGCGCCCATCGCCAGCAGCTGGTCCAGGGTGCGGTACGCGTTGCGGTAGTGGGCGCGCCGGCTGGCGTCCTCGGCGGTGAGCAGCACCTGGCCGACCCGGATGCCGTACCGGGCGAAGGAGGCGGTGTAGCGGGCGACCAGCAGGCCCTGGCCGACGCTGGCGGCGGCCTGCTGGCGGGCCAGGTCCTTGGGCCGGCGGTCCAGGCCGAGCGGGGCGAGCCCGGCGGCGATCGCGCCGGAGGAGACGAGCACCACCTCCGGGGCCTCGGGGCGGCCGCGCAGCTTGGCGAGCGCGTCCACCAGGGCGTCGACGCGGTCGGCGTCCAGGCCGCCGGTCGCCGTGGTCAGGGACGAGGAGCCGACCTTGACGACGATCCGTCGTGCGGTCAGCACCTCCTCCCGCAGAGGGTCCTCGCTCATCTCGCTGTACGCCCTTCCGGTGTGGTGCGGGTACGGCGGGGCCCGGGCCCGGCCGTCACCCCCGAAATCTACGCGATCCCCGCAGGTCACCGGCGGGGTGTTTCACCGGATGGACCGGATCCGGTACGGGCCGCCACGGGCCGCCCGCCAAGCCGGATGGCTGGTATGGTCCCTGACCGCAAGCCAGATCGGGGGACGGCTTCTTGCCCGCTGTACCCATGTCGTCATCGACCCTTCCTGTCACGACGGGCGGCGCCGCACTGGGCAAAGGCCGGCAACGGTCGCGGCCGTGCGCCCAGGAGAAATGCGCACCATGCGTTCGTACACCACCAAGCTGACCGTCGCCGCGCTCGCGGCGGCCACCGCCCTCTCGCTCGCGGCCTGCGGGCCGGACAACCCGGACACCCCGGCCGGTACCGGCGGCGCCACCGGCGCGGCCCCGGCCCAGACCGGCGCGCCCCAGACCG
>NZ_LFVW01001141.1:0-1706 GCF_001182915.1 Kitasatospora sp. MY 5-36 | reverse complement strand
CGGCCGCCGGGGCCGGGGCCGCGAAGGAGGCGGCCGCGCAGCAGGAGGCCGCCGTCGAGGCCGCCGCCGAGCGGTCCGCGAAGGACGCCGCCGCCAAGGCCGAGGTCAAGGCCGAGGCCGAGACCGCGCCGAAGGCCGCGGCCGCCGAGCCGTACTTCAAGGTGTTCACGGGTGCGTCCACCTCCAACGCGCACGGCATGGGCATGGCGGCCGGAGTCTCCACCGACCTGAAGTACGTCGTCGTCAACTACACGGTCGACTGGGGCGACGGCACCCCCGCGACCTCGGCGCACGGCCTGGGCACGGAGGACGTGTTCCTCAAGCACAAGTACGCCAAGGCCGGCGCCCACCGGATCACGGTCACGGCGACCGAGCCGGGCAGCAAGCTGACCGACACCACCACCTTCGAAGTGGTCCTGAACGGCTCCGAGTTCACCCCGTACGCGCCGACCCGGCTGCTGGACACCCGGGACGGCACCGGGGCCCCGGCCGCCGGCGCGGTCGCCGCGTTCGGCACCACCAAGGTGAAGGTCGCCGGCAACGGCGGAATCCCGGCCGGGGTGACGGCCGTCGCGCTGAACATCACCGCGACCAACGCCGTGGCGGACGGCCACGTGATCGCCTACGCCTCCGGCGCGAAGCAGCCGACCACCTCGAACGTGAACTTCACCGCGGGGAGGACGGTGCCGACGCTGGCGATCGTGCCGGTCGGCGCGGACGGGTACGTCGAGCTGGCCAACCGCAGCGGCGGCACGGTGGACCTGATCGCCGACGTGACGGGCTACTTCGCCAAGACCGCGGCCAACGGGTACACCTCGATGAACCCGGCGCGGATCGCCGACACCCGCGAGGGCAAGGGCGCCGCTCAGGGGCAGGCCGCCGGCCAGAGCACCTTCGCGGTGCAGGTCGCGGGCCAGGGCGGGCTGCCGGCCCAGGGGGTGGCGGCCGTGGCGCTCAACGTGACGGTGACGAACCCGCAGGGCTCCGGCCACCTGACCGTTTCCCCGGGCGGCGGGCAGCCGTCGGCCACGTCGAACCTGAACTTCGAGCCGGGGCAGACGGTCGCCAACGCGGTGATCGTGCCGGTCGGCGCGGACGGCAAGATCACCGTCCGCAACGGCTCCTGGTCCGGAACCGACGTGATCGTGGATGTCACCGGCTACTACAGCGCCGACGGCAAGGCCGCCTACATGCCGGAGGAGCCCACGCGGGCGCACGACGACCGGACCTGGGGCTTGGGGCTCGCCGGCCAGGACTACTACCGGCACTACGTGCCGCAGCTCTTCGGCTCGTTCGACTCCGTCGTCATGAACGTGACGGTGACCAACACCCAGGGCGGCGGGCACCTCTCGGTCGCGCCGGACCCGAACACGTCCGACGCCTACGGGACCGGCAAGGCCGTCCGGCCGACGCCGCCGGACTCCTCGGTCCTGAACTGGGAGAAGGGCGCCACCGTGTCGAACCTCGTGCAGGCGAGCCTCAAGAACACCGACACGATCGACGTCTGGAACCGGAGCTGGTCGCCGACCAACCTGATCATCGACGTGTTCGGCCGGTACGAGACCAGCTGACGCGACATCATGCGCGGTGCGCCGGCCGTCCGCTCCCCGGGAGCGGGCGGCCGGCTTCCCGTTCGGCTCGAACTGCTGGTCAGGTAGGCTCCGGCCCAGGCTTTTTGAACTCGTTCAAGCACTGGGGGGCCGGTG
>NZ_LFVW01001140.1:0-1706 GCF_001182915.1 Kitasatospora sp. MY 5-36 | reverse complement strand
GGCCGCAGGTCGGTCCGGACGGCCAGCACGTCCTCGGCGGCGACGCCCTGCTCGCGCAGCCACCACCAGCCGCGCAGTGCCGGGTGCGGCAGGCCCGCCGCGGACCGCAGGGCCAGCGACCGCTCCTCGCCGGTGCCGTCCCGGTAGGTCAGCTCGGCCCTGGCGCCCCGGCCGGTCGCCGGCTGGAGGGTCGGGTCGTAGCCGCCCGCGCCGACGAAGTCCCGGTACAGCCCCACCACTTCGTCCACCGGCACCGAGGGCCACACCGTGAACCGCCCGCTCTCCCGGTCCACCACGGCGCAGGCCGCCCCCACCTCCTCGGGCGCCCGCCGCTCCCCCGTCCGCGGGTCGACCACCACCCGGGCGGGCTCCGCCCACACCACCCAGCCGAGCTCGAACTCATGGGTGCACACCCGCCGCACCACCCCAGCCCCCTGCGGCAGATCCCCGTTGATCCACCGCTGCCCCGCCTCCACCGCCTGCACCCGCGAAATCATCCGGCCCTCCCCGACCCGCGCCCCTGCCCGACCCGCGACCCTACGCCCCACCGACTCCCCGCCCCGCACAGGAAGTCGGCCCGGCCGACTTCTCACGCATCCCCTGCGACGAATGCGACGACCGGCCTGCATGCCCTTACTGGCCCACACCCCCCTGCACGAAAAGTCGACCCCGCCGACTTCTGGCGTAGCTCCCTCTGCCGCCGACCCCACCCCTCTGCGCACAAGAAGTCGATCAGCCCGACCTTCCATGCACCCATGGGGGACGCCCCACACCTCCCCCGCGCACGAAAAGTCGACCCCGCCGACTTCCTGTGCAGAACCCGGACAAATACGACGGCCAGCCTACCTGGCCCCAGGCACACCCAGGCCCGGCCAGCCCGAAAGCGCACAGGAAGTCGACCCAGCCGACTTCTCACGCGAGCTCCTCCAACCCGGGCGAAGACCAGGCCACATAGCCTGTCGCCGCCCCCGCCCCTCCGCGCACGAGAAGTCGATCCGGTCTACAGAGCCTGCCGACCCGCACCCCCCCCTGCACACGAAAAGTCGGCCCCGCCGACTTCCTGTGCAGGACCTGGGAAAATATGACGGCCGGTCTACATAGTTCTGGGCACAGCCAGGCCCAACCGGCTCGTAAGCGCGCAAGAAGTCGGCCCAGCCGACTTCTCATGCGAGCCCGTCCAATGCACGCGCGAGGGATATGACGGTCCGGACTACATAGATCGCCGCCGGCCTCGTCCCTCTGCGCACGAGAAGTCGACTCCGCCGACTTCCTATGCAGCACCTGGTGAACCTCAACCTGACCGGCCCGATCGCGCACAGGAAGTCGGCCGGGCGACTCTGCTGGCGAAGTCGATTTGCCGGGTATGTCGCAGCGAGCATTTCGTGACAAAACAGCTGGAAGCACCCATCCTGTGGTCTCATATCGTGAGACAAACCTGTCGCAATACCACAGAACCAGCCCGCGACTTTGCCAGCAGAGTCGCCGGGCCGACTTCTCGCGCGGGCTACCCCCGGTTCCCGTGTGGCGAATATGGCGACCGGTCTACAGATTTCTCCGCAGAGGGGGTGTCGTGTGCGCGGTACGGGGTCCAGCTCAGTGGCGCGGGTCAGGCGGCAAGGGGGCAAGGGGGGTGCGGCTCAGGAGGCGAGGTGGCAGGGGGCACTGCGTCCGGCTGCGCAGGAAGTCGGGCGGGCCGACTTCCTGCG
>NZ_LFVW01001139.1:0-1718 GCF_001182915.1 Kitasatospora sp. MY 5-36 | reverse complement strand
CTGCCTGGCGGTCGCCGCGCTGCTGCGGGCGGGAACCTTCCGGCTGCTCGCCGAGGCGGCCCCCGTGGTGGTGGCCGGCGCGGTCGGCCTGGCCACCACCCTGCTGTTCGCGCCCGAGGCGATGGCGGCTCCCGGCTGGGTCGGCCCGGTGGCGCTCTGCGTGGTCGGGGTGCTGATGGCGGGCACCGGGGTGGCGCTGTCCTTCCGCCGTACGGCGGCCCGCGAGGCCGCGCGGCCGCCGGCGCTGAACGTGCTGGGCACGCTCTGCGGGGTGGCCGCGGTGCCGCTGGCGCTCGGGGTGTTCGGCGTGTTCCAGAACCTCGCCGCGTTCGGACACCACCTGTGAGCCGGACGGCCTGCCGGGCGGACCGCCGCCCGGTCCTGCCCCGGCCGGTCCCGGGCGGCCGGTCGGGCGGCCGGTCGGACGGCCTAGCGCCCGCTGAGCTGGTGGACCCTCAGCTGCTCCGGGACGCCGAACCGGAGGGGGTCCGCCACCGCGGCGGGAGCCGTCGGGCCGGGGGAGGCCGCCGGCTCGGGGCCGGTCTCGTCGACGTAGCCCAGTTCGATCGCCTTGCGGGTCAGCTCCGCCTTGTTGCCGGCGTTGAGCTTGGCCCGGATCCGCTTCACGTAGGTGTTGACGGTGGCTTCGCTGAGTGCCATCAGCCGGGCGATCTGGCCGTGGGTGTAGCCCTGGGCGATCAGCCGCAGCGTCTCCACCTCGCGGCGGGCCAGGCCCTGGCTCTCGCCGGGGCTGCGACGGCTCAGCTCGGAGTGGAGGTGGCCGCCCAGGCCGGCCGCGAGGTAGAAGCTGCCGCGGGCGACCGCCTCGACGGCGGACAGGAACTCGGTGTCGTCGGCGTGCTTGGTGACGAAGCCGTACGCGCCGGCCTTGAGCGCGGTCAGCAGGTCCCTGGGCTCGGCCGACGGGGAGAGGACCAGGACCGCGCTGGTGGCGCTCAGGGCGCCGATCACGTGCAGGACGGACGTGCCGGAGTAGGGGGTGGGGTCCAGCACCACCACGTCGGGGCGGAGCCCGCTCTCGGCCAGGTCGTGCACGGTGTCCACCGAGGCGATCACTTCCAGCCGGGGGCTGCGGGCCAGGACCTGCTCGATCCCCATGCGTGTCATGCGGTGGTCCTCGACGATGCCTATGGTCGGCATAACCGGCCTTCCCTCTCTCCGTCTCCCGTGCGGTCGCGCCAGCTGAGCCGCGTCGGGAGGTCTGCGTCACGTGCCGTCACTCCGTTCTACGCAGCCGGGGCCTGAGATGTTCGGATCGGTTGCGAGACGGCGACGGCGCCCGCTCGCGCACGCTCCGTCGAACCATCAGTGTGCGGAGCGGCACGGGCTGTTCGTCCGGGCGCCCGCACCGGAACATGTCGTATTCGGTCGGGGGGCCGCGCGCCCGCCCGCGCCCGTGGAGGTTGATCATGGCTGAGGCCGAGCAGGACGGTACGGACCGGCGGAACATGGTGGCGGCCTTCGTCAAGGAGGTCCGGGGCGGGGACGGCGGCCCTTCGAAGGTGGTGCCGCGTGCCTGGGCGGTGGGCCTCACCGTGCTCGTCGTCGGCGCGGGCGCGGTCGGCGTCGGCATGCTGGCCAAGGGCGGTCAGCACGGGCCGGCGAAGGCAGCGGCCGAGCACCCGGTGACGGCCACCCCCTCGCCGAGCGCCTCGACCGGCTCCGGCCAGCCGGCGCCCGGCACCCCGGGCAACGCG
>NZ_LFVW01000113.1:0-23855 GCF_001182915.1 Kitasatospora sp. MY 5-36 | reverse complement strand
CCGCGAGCTGTTCCGCACCGCCGCCGCGGACGTGCTCGGGCGGCTCGGGGAGGACCCGGCCGAGGCGCTGGACACCGCCGGGGAGGCGCTCACCGCGCTCAACGCCGCCACCCTGGGCGGCGCGCTGCGCGCCTGCGTGGCCGGCTGGGAGGCCGAGCACGGGGACCTGCCGACCCGGATCGCGGTGATCGCGATGGGCCGCTTCGGCGGCCACGAACTGGGCTACGGCTCGGACGCGGACGTGCTCTTCGTCCACGAGCCGCTGCTCGGTTCGCTGGAGGAGGCGGCCGCCCGGGCCGCCCAGGCGGTCTGCCACGAGCTGCGCGCCCAGCTGGGCGCGCCGTCCACCGAGCCGCCGCTGCTGGTCGACGCCGACCTGCGGCCGGAGGGCCGCAGCGGCCCGCTGGTGCGCACCCTGGCCTCGTACGCGGCGTACTACCGGCGCTGGTCGCACGCCTGGGAGAGCCAGGCGCTGCTGCGGGCCGAACCGGTGGCCGGGGACGAGGAGCTGGGCGCGCGGTTCCGGCAGCTGATCGACCCGCTGCGCTACCCCGGCGGCGGGGTGCCGGAGCGGGACCTGGTGGAGATCCGCCGGATCAAGGCGCGGATCGAGGCCGAGCGGCTGCCGCGCGGGGCCGACCCGACCACCCACACCAAGATCGGCCGGGGCGGGCTGGCGGACGTCGAGTGGACGGTGCAGCTGCTGCAGCTCCGGCACGGGTACGAGCTGCCGGCCCTGCGCACCACCCGGACCAGGGCGGCGCTGGCCGCGGCCGCGGAGGCCGGGCTGGTCGAGCCGGAGGACGCCGAGGTGCTGGACACGGCCTGGGTGCTGGCCTCCCGGGTGCGGGCGGCGGTGATGCTGGTGCGCGGGCGGCCCGGGGACAGCTTCCCGGGGGAGGCCCGGGAGCTGGCCGGGGTGGCCCGCTACCTCGGGTACGGCTCCGGGCACAGCGGCGAGCTGCTGGACGACTACCGGCGGACCACCCGGCGGGCCCGGGCGGTGGTGGACCGGCTGTTCTACGGCGCCGACTGACCGGGGCCGCCCCCGGGACGGCCCGCCCCGGGTACGCGAAAGGGGCCCCGGTCGGGGCCCCTTCGAAGACAGGCGCTAGCGGCGCGCGCTGCTGACCGCGGGCTCGCTCCACTGCTCCGGGACGGTGATCGGCCGGTCGGCCGGCGTCTCCCGGGCGGGCACCTTCGGCAGCCGGTAGACCCACTCGTGGTACATCCAGCGGGCGGTGAGGAAGCCCACCATCAGGCAGAGCACGCCGCCGACGGCGTCCATCCAGAAGTGGTTGGCGGTGGAGACGATCACCACCAGGGTGGCGGCCGGGTACATCAGGCCGAGCACCCTGACCCAGGTGCGGCGGGCCAGGAAGAAGATCGCCAGACCGCACCACATCGACCAGCCGATGTGCATCGAGGGCATGGCCGCGTACTGGTTGGAGACGTGCGCGGCGGGCCCGGAGGCCATCGAGCCCCAGGTGCCGTGGACCTTCACGGTGTCGATGAAGCCGCCGTCGGTCATCAGCCGGGGCGGGGCCAGCGGGAAGAAGTAGAAGCCGACCAGGGCGATCCCGGTGGTCACGAACAGCACCGTGCGGGCCGCGACGTAGCGCCCGGGGTGGCTGCGGTAGAGCCAGACCAGCACGCCTATCGTGATCACGAAGTGCAGGGTCGCGTAGTAGTAGTTCATCCCCGTGATGAGCCACCCGACGCTGTCAACGGCGTGGTTGATCGAGCGCTCGACGGCGATGCCGAGGTGGTTCTCCAGGTCCCAGATCCAGCCCGCGTGCTTCTGGGCTATCGCTTCCTGTTCGGGAACCGCGTTGCGCACGATCGAGTAGACCCAGTAGCTGATCCCGATCAGCGCCAGCTCGAACCAGATCCGCGGCCTGGCCGGTGAGCGGCGCTGGGCGCTGATGCGGCTGCGCAGGGCGGCGGTACGGGACTGGGCGGCACGGGTGGCTCCATCGGGCAGGCGGCCGGGGACGGCCTTCGCTGCTTCGGAACCGCCACCGCTGGCCGCGTCGGCGCGCCGGGCGTCGCCTCGCTGGATCTCGGTCGGTTCCCCCATGGACGGCAAGTCTGCCAGACCGCTCGTAGCCGTCTGCTCATCCTCTGGAAGTGGATTCTTCACCGGCTGTCCCCCTTGAGGGGTAGGGGCCGGCGCCCACCGGGGTAGGGGGTGCTCGGGGGTTGGGTGCATACCGGTGGGACGGACATACGTCCCATTGTCACGCGCGTCGCTCCAGGGGAGTAATCGGGGTGGTCGGAGACGGTCCTCCACCTGGAACTTCCGGCGACGAAACGATTTCTGCATCTTGCTGAAACATATTGCAGGCCGCTAGCTTCCTGGGAAATCGATCGCCCCTTCCCCCTAAGGGAGCCCTCAGTGGCCGATGCCCCGCTCCGCCCCCGACGGAGCACTGCCCGACGAACCCCTGGCCGCCGCAGACCTCCGGGCCGCACGGCCGTCCTGCTGGCCGCGGCCCTGACCGCCGCCACCCTCGGCAGCGCCCCCGCGGCCCTCGCCGCCGCCCCGCCTGCCCCGCCCTCGGACGCCGCGCTGGCGGCCACCGCCGGGCGGCACGACCTCACCCGGGAGCAGTTCTACTTCGTCCTGCCCGACCGCTTCGCCAACGGCGACACCGCCAACGACACCGGAGGCATCACCGGGGGGCGGCTGGAGAACGGCTTCGACCCCGCGGACAAGGGCTTCTACCACGGCGGCGACCTGGCCGGGCTGATCCAGCGGCTCGACTACGTCCAGGACCTCGGCACCACCGCGATCTGGCTGGCCCCGATCTTCAAGAACAAGCCGGTGCAGGGCAGCGGGGCCGACGCCTCGGCCGGCTACCACGGCTACTGGATCACCGACTTCACCCAGGTCGACCCGCACTTCGGCACCAACGAGCAGCTCAAGGAGCTGATAGCCAAGGCGCACGCCCGCGGCATCAAGGTCTTCTTCGACGTCATCACCAACCACCCCGCCGACGTCATCGACTACGCCGAGAAGCAGTACGGCTACCGCTCCGCCGGCGCCTCCCCGACGCTCGACGCGGACGGGAACCCGGTGGACGAGACCGCCGTCGCCGACGCGGGCGCCCCCTGGCCGCGGACCACCAAGGACTCCTTCCCCTACACCCCGGTCTTCCGCACCCCGGCCGACGCCACGGCCAAGACCCCGTCCTGGCTCAACGACCCGGCGCTCTACCACAACCGGGGCGACTCGACCTTCGTCGGCGAGTCCGCCACCGAGGGCGACTTCAGCGGCCTGGACGACCTCGACACCCAGAACCCCAAGGTGGTGAAGGGCTTCGAGAAGGTCTACCAGCAGTGGGTCAAGGACGCCGGCGTGGACGGCTTCCGGATCGACACCGTCAAGCACGTCAACATGGCGTTCTGGCAGCAGTGGGCCCCCGCGCTCAAGGACTTCGCCGCCAAGCAGGGCAACAAGAAGTTCTTCATGTTCGGCGAGGTCTACTCCGGCGACCCGGCGGTCACCTCGCCGTACGTCACCAAGGGCAGGCTCCAGGCCACCCTGGACTTCCCGTTCCAGGGCGCGGCCCGCTCCTACGTCTCGCAGGGCGGCTCGGCGCGCGGCCTCGCCGACGTCTACGCCCAGGACTACCGCTACACCAGCGCCGACACCGACGCGTACGAGCTGCCCACCTTCCTCGGCAACCACGACATGGGCCGCTTCGGCTCCTTCCTGCTCGCCGACAACCCGGGCGCCGACGACGCCACCCTGCTCAGGAAGGACCGGCTCGGCAACGAGCTGCAGTTCCTCACCCGCGGCCAGCCCGTCGTCTACTACGGCGACGAGCAGGGCTTCACCGGCGCGGGCGGCGACAAGGACGCCCGGCAGGACCTGTTCGCCTCGAAGACGGCCTCCTACAACGGCGACCGGGTGCTCGGCGGCCCCTCCGGCCCGGCCGACCGGTACGGGCAGGGCGGCGAGCTCTACCAGGGCATCGCCGGACTGGCCAAGCTGCGCCGCGACAACCCGGCCCTGGCCGACGGCGCCCAGATCGAGCGGTACGCCGCCGACGGCGCCGGCGTGTACGCCTTCTCCCGGATCGACGCCGGGCAGCAGGTCGAGTACCTGGTCGCGGTCAACAACGCCGCCGAGGCGAAGACCGTCACCCTGGACACCTTCTCGGCGGGGATGGGCTTCGACCCGGTCTACCCGGCGGCGGGCGCCCGCGTCACCAGCGGCGCCGACCGCAAGGTGACCGTCACCGTGCCCGCGCTGTCCTCGCTCGTCCTCAAGGCGGGCGGCCGGCTCGCGCCGGTGGCCGCCGCGCCCCAGCTCTCGGTGCAGCCGCCCGCGGACGGCTCGACCGGGCTCGTCACGGTCGGCGCCACCACGGACGGCGGCTTCAACCGGGTGAGCTTCGCCGCCCAGATCGGCAACGGGCCCTGGCAGACCCTGGGCACCGCCGACAACGGCGGGTACAAGGTCACCCAGGACCTGGCCGCCGTCGCCCCCGGCACGGTGGTCCGCTACAAGGCCGTCGTCCGGGACTCCAGCGGCCACCTGCGCTCCGCCACCGCGAGCTTCACCACCGGCACCCCCGCGCCCAAGCCCGCGCCCACCGCCGGCTCCCGCCCGTACGCCGTCGTCCACTACAACCGGCCGGACGGCGACTACGACGGCTGGAACCTCTACGCCTGGGGCGACCTCGCCGACGGCGAGGCCACCCCGTGGCCGGCCGGGCACGCCTTCACCGGGCGGGACGCGTACGGCGCCTTCGCGTACGTGAAGCTCAAGCCCGGCGCCTCGGACGTCGGCTTCATCGTGGAGAAGGACGGCGTCAAGGACGTCGACGCCGACCGGCACCTCGACGTCGCCAGCGCCGGCGAGGTGTGGCTGAAGCAGGGGGACGCGACCGTCCGCCCGGCGAACCCGGGACCGCCGGCTGGGTCGACCGGTCCTGGCCAGCCGGCGAACACCGCCGTCATCCACTACAACCGGGCCGACGGCGACTACGACGGCTGGGGCCTGCACGACTGGACCGGCGCCGCCACCCCGACCGACTGGGGCAAGCCGCTGACCCCGGCCCGCCGCGACGCCTTCGGCGCCGTCTTCGAGGTGCCGCTCGCCCCCGGGGCGACCAGCCTCAGCTACATCCTGCACAAGGGCAACGACAAGGACCTGCCCGCCGACCAGTCGCTGGACCTCGCCGTCAACGGCAAGGAGGTCTGGGTGCTCGGCGGCCGCGAGGGCTACCTGCTGCCGCAGAACCCGGCCGCCTCCTCGCAGATCGACCTCACCGGCGCCAAGGCCCAGTGGATCGACGCGAGGACCGTCGTCGTCCCGGCGAACTACGGCGCGGGCGACGACGCCCTGGCCGGCGGCACCAGCGCCCAGCTGGTCTACGACCCCGAGGGCGGCATCCGGGCCGACAAGGGCGCGCTGACCAAGCCCGGCAAGTGGCTGCGGCTCACCCCGGCCAAGGGCGGGCTGACCGACGCGCAGAAGGCCGAGTACCCGCACCTGGCGGGCTACCGGGCCTTCACCGTGGACCCCAGGGACGCCGCCCGCGTCCCGGCCGCGCTCCGCGGCCAGCTGCTGTTCACCGAACACCTGCCCAGCGGCGCCGTCCTGGCCGGCACCGGGGTGCAGACCCCGGGCGTGCTGGACGACCTGTACGCCGGGCGGACCGGCAAGGTCGACTTCGGCCCGGCCTACTACAACGGCAAGGTGGCGCTGTCGCTCTGGGCGCCGACCGCGCAGGAGGTCTCCGTCCAGGTCTTCGACAGCGCCACCGGGGGCACCCCGAAGACGCTGCCGCTGAAGCTCGACGACGAGACCGGCGTCTGGGAAGTCGTCCGCGACAAGGGCGAGTTGGACGGCAGGTACTACCTGTACCAGGTGAAGGTCTGGGCGCCGTCCACCCAGCAGCTGGTGGTCAACACCGTCACCGACCCGTACTCGGTGGCGCTGTCCACCGACTCCCGGCGCAGCCTGGTCGCCGACCTCGACGCCAAGGCGCTCAAGCCCGCGGGCTGGGACGACCACGCCCGCCCGCAGGCCGTCCCGCCCGCGCAGCAGCAGATCCAGGAACTGCACGTCCGGGACTTCTCGGTGGAGGACCCCACCGTCCCGGCCGCCGAGCGCGGCACCTACCTGGCGTTCACCGAGTCGGACTCGGCCGGCATGCGGCACCTGCGGGACCTGGCCAAGGCCGGGGTGACCACGGTCCACCTGCTGCCGACCTTCGACATCGCCACCGTCCGGGAGAACCGGGCCGACCAGAAGCTGCCGGCCTGCGACCTCGAGTCCCTTCCCCCGGACGGCCCGAAGCAGCAGGAGTGCGTGGCGGCCGTGGCCGCCGACGACGCGTACAACTGGGGCTACGACCCGCTGCACTACAACGTGCCGGAGGGCTCGTACGCCACCGACCCGAACGGGGTCGCCCGCACGGTGCAGTTCCGGCAGATGGTGCAGGCGATGCACGCGGCCGGGCTGCGGGTGGTGCTCGACGTGGTCTACAACCACACCGCCGCCAGCGGCCAGGCCGAGCACTCGGTGCTGGACAAGGTGGTTCCCGGCTACTACCAGCGGCTGGACGCCGACGGCAAGGTGACGGCGGACAGTTGCTGCGCCGACACCGCGCCCGAGCACGCCATGATGAACCGGCTGGTGGTCGACTCGGTGACGCTGTGGGCCCGCGAGTACAAGGTGGACGGCTTCCGCTTCGACCTGATGGGCCTGGACCCGAAGTCCACCATGCTGGACGTGCAGGCCGCGCTGCGGAAGATGACGCCGGACTCGGACGGCGTGGACGGGAAGAACGTGTTCCTCTACGGCGAGGGCTGGAACTTCGGCGCCGTCGCGAACAACGCCCGGTTCGAGCAGGCCACCCAGCAGAACATGGCCGGCACCGGCATCGCCACCTTCGACGACCGGATCCGGGACGCCGCCCGCGGCGGCAACTTCATGCTGAACTCCGCCCCGCAGCAGGGCTTCGCCTCGGGCCTGTACACCGACCCGAACGGCTCGGCCGCGAACGGCACCCCGGAGGAGCAGAAGGCCCGGCTGCTGCACCAGATGGACCAGCTGAAGGTCGGGCTGACCGGCAACCTGGCCGGCTACTCCTTCACCGACAGCTCCGGAAAGCCCGTCACCGGCGCCCAGGTCGACTACAACGGTGCCCCGACCGGGTACGCCGCCAAGCCCGGCGAGGCGGTGGAGTACGTGGACGCCCACGACAACACCGACCTCTTCGACGCGCTCGCGTACAAGCTGCCGACCGGCACCGCGCCCGCCGACCGGGCCCGGATGCAGGCGCTCGGGCTCTCGCTGACCGCGCTCACCCAGGGCGCGGGCTTCGCCCAGGCCGGCAGCGACCTGCTGCGCTCCAAGTCGCTCGACTCCAACTCCTACGACTCGGGGGACTGGTTCAACGCGATCCACTGGGACCCGGCCCAGGGCAACGGCTGGGGCCGCGGCCTGCCGATGGCGAAGGACAACCAGGAGCAGTGGCCGGCCGCCCGGTCCCTGCTGGCGAACCCGGAGCTGACCGTCGGCGCGGCCGACATCCGGTCGGCCTCGGCGCAGTACCAGGAGTTCCTGCGGATCAAGCAGTCCTCGCCGCTGTTCTCGCTGCCGAGCCTGGCC
Source organism: Kitasatospora sp. MY 5-36 (assembly GCF_001182915.1). Lineage (NCBI taxonomy): Bacteria > Bacillati > Actinomycetota > Actinomycetes > Kitasatosporales > Streptomycetaceae > Kitasatospora > Kitasatospora sp. MY 5-36. The sequence goes on along the minus strand of NZ_LFVW01000113.1, from coordinate 16,222 downwards.
GCCGTCCAGCAGCGGCTCTCCTCCCCGCTCTCCGGCACCGCCGGTGAGACGCCCGGGGTGATCACCCTGCACCTGGACGGCACCGGGCTGCCGGGGGCGGAGAAGGGCGTCACGGTGGTCTTCAACGCCACGCCCACGGCGCAGGCGCAGACCGTGCCGGCGCTGAAGGGCACCGGCCAGGCGCTGCACCCCGTCCAGGCGGGCGGGGCGGACCGGGTGGTGCAGCGGTCCGGCTTCGACGCCGCGACCGGCACCTTCACCGTGCCGGGCCGCACCGTGGCGGTGTTCGTCCAGCGCTGACCCGCCGTCGCCGACCGGTCGGCACCGGTTCGTTCCGGTGCCGACCCGTCCGACACTGATTCGTACACCCCGACAACTCCCGGGCCCCGTACCACTGTTCAGGTGGTGCGGGGCCCGTTCGCGGTCGGCGGGGGCACGGTTGCGTTCCGGACGCGCGATGGCCGGAAACCGTTGATGGCACGGCCGGAACTGTGACGTGCCGGGTCTGCCGGGCGCTGTCGGCCACCCGCCGGGGCCGGAACCGGCCCTGAGTGCTGGTCACCGACTGCCGGTGGTGATCGAACTTTGTCCGGGGCCATGAAAACCGTGTTCACGAGTTCGTCGTGGGGTAACACAACTGACGGAGCGCCCTCCATACGGTTTCGGTAATGAATCGGCCAATCCGTGGCATGCATCTGTCATTAACGGCTCGTTTGCTGCCACGATTCCCCCGGCTGTAGACGAGGGGACCCCACCCCCCGGTGCAGCTGTTCCAGTTCAGGTGCAGCGCGTCCGACCCTGCAACGAGTTGTGAGCACCGCATCCGCACTCCCGTCGCACCCGGCGGGGGCCCCCACTGCGCCGCGACCCCGCGGCTCAGGTTTCTCTCCACCGTGCGCGACCCAGCGCCGGTCGGAAAAGGAGTCCGCATGTCCCGTTACGCTCACGCACGGAAGGCGGCGGTTGTCATGGCCGCCTCCACCGCGCTGCTGGTCACCGGCATACCGGTGATCGCCCAGGCGGCCACGCCGGACGCGCCGGCCGCCGTCGCGGCCCAGCAGGCGAACCGCGCCCAGCTGATCTCCGCCGCGAACCAGCAGACCACCAGCCTCGCCCAGAGCCTCGGGCTGAGCGGTGAGGAGAAGCTGGTCACCAAGGACGTCTTCCAGGACGCGGACGGCACCCGCCACCTGCGGTACGAGCGCACCCTCAACGGACTGCCCGTCCTGGGTGGGGACCTGGTGGTGCACCAGGCGCCCACCGGTGCGACCAAGAGCGTTGACCGGGCCAGCACCGCCCCGCTGAGCGGTGTCAGCACCACGCCGAAGCTGGCCGCCCCGGCCGCGCAGACCGCCGCGCTCGCCGCCGAGCAGGGCACCGCGGTCGACACCGCGCCGCGCCTGGTGGTCTGGGCCGCGGACAACAGCCCCCGGCTGGCCTGGGAGACCGTCGTCTCCTCGACCAAGTCCGACGGCACCCCGAGCAAGATGCACGTCGTCACCGACGCCACCAGCGGCCAGGTCATCCAGCAGTGGGACGGCATCGAGACCGGCTCCGGCAAGGGCGTCTTCGTCGGCAACGTCACCATCGGCACCACCCAGTCGGGTTCGTCGTACCAGCTGAAGGACGGCACCCGCGGTGGGATGTACACCACCAACCTGAACCACGGGACCTCGGGCACCGGCACGCTGTACAGCAAGTCCACCGACACCTGGGGCGACGGCACCGTCAACAACGGCGAGTCCGCCGCGGTCGACGCCCACTACGGCGTCGCGGCCACCTGGGACTACTACAAGAACACCTTCGGCCGCAACGGCATCCGCAACGACGGTGTCGGCGCCTACAGCCGCGTCCACTACGGCAACAACTACGTGAACGCGTTCTGGGACGACTCCTGCTTCTGCATGACGTACGGCGACGGCAGCAACAACACCGCGCCGCTGACCGAGCTGGACGTCGCGGGCCACGAGATGAGCCACGGCGTCACCGCGGCCACCGCCAACCTGACCTACTCCGGCGAGTCCGGCGGCCTCAACGAGGCCACCTCGGACATCTTCGGCACGATGGTCGAGTTCTACGCCAACATCCCGACCGACAACCCCGACTACCTGATCGGTGAGTTGATCAACATCAACGGGGACGGCACCCCGCTGCGCTACATGGACAAGCCGTCCAAGGACGGTGCCTCGGCCGACTACTGGTCCTCCACCGTCGGCAACAAGGACGTCCACTACTCGTCCGGTGTCGCCAACCACTTCTTCTACCTGCTGTCCGAGGGCAGCGGCGCGAAGACCATCAACGGCGTCAACTACGACTCGCCGACCCAGGGCAACATCGCGGTCACCGGCATCGGCCGGGACAAGGCGGCGGCCGTCTGGTACCGCGCGCTGACCACCTACATGACCTCCAGCACCAACTACGCCGCGGCGCGCACCGCGACGGAGAAGGCGGCCACCGACCTGTACGGGGCCGGCAGCGCCGAGCTGGCCGCGGTCGGCACCGCCTGGGCGGGCGTCAACGTCGGCACGGCGCCCAACCCGGGCGGCGTCACCGTCACCAACCCGGGCAACCAGTCCACCGCCGTCGGCGGCGCGGTCAACCTGGCGATCAAGGCCACCGGTGGCACCGCCCCGCTGACCTACTCGGCCACCGGCCTGCCCACCGGCCTGTCGATCAACGCCTCCACCGGCGCGATCACCGGCACCGCCTCCACCGCGGGCACCTACAACGTGACCGTCACGGCGAAGGACTCGGCCGGCAAGACCGGTACGACCAGCTTCACCTGGACCGTCTCCACCGGTGGCGGCGGCTGCACCCCGGCCCAGCTGCTGGGCAACGAGGGCTTCGAGTCGGGCACGGCCACGCCGTGGACCGCGTCGAGCGGTGTGGTGGACAGCAGCGCCTCGCAGGCGGCCCACAGCGGCTCCTGGAAGGCGTGGCTGAACGGCTACGGCTCCACCCACTCGGACTCGCTGTCGCAGACGGTGAGCATCCCGGCGGGCTGCAAGGCGACGCTGAGCTTCTGGCTGCACATCGACACCGCCGAGTCGGGCACCACCGCGTACGACAAGCTGACCGTCTCGGTGAACGGCACCGCGCTGAAGACCTACTCCAACGTGGACGCCGCGGCCGGCTACCAGCAGCGCACCTTCGACCTGTCGGCCTACGCGGGCCAGTCCGTCACCGTGAAGTTCGCCGGGACCGAGGACGCCTCGCTCCAGACCAGCTTCGTGATCGACGACACCTCCGTCCAGACCGGCTGAGCCCGGGCCGGCTCCTGACGGGCCGGTGAACCAGGACAGGTGAGGGGCCCGGCGGCTACGGCTGCCGGGCCCTTGTCGTGCCCGCCCCTCCTGGCCCGGCCCCGGCTCCTCCTCGGCTTCTCCCGGGCTCGCTCCCGGGCTCGCTCCCCGGCTCCTCCTCGGCTTCTCCCGGGCTTTCGACCAAGGTCTTGACGGCCCCCGCGGGTGCCTCTAGGTTCGGCGCTGCAAGTTTCCGGCAAGTTGCAGAAACTTCCTGCAGTTCCCCTGCGGCCCTTCCGCAGGCTCCCCCTCCGGCTGCCCCACCCCAGCCACCCCCAGGAGACGACGTGGTCACCACCGCCCCCGCCCGCCGGCCCGCCCGCGCGGCCGGTGCGCTCGCCGCCTCGGCGGCGCTCGCCCTCTCGCTCGGCACCTCCCTCGGTGCCCCCGCCGCCCAGGCCGCCCCGCCCGCCAACAACGGCAAGGACGTCACCGCCACCCTCTTCGAGTGGCGCTTCGACTCCGTCGCCCAGGCCTGCACCTCCACCCTCGGGCCCAAGGGCTACGGCTTCGTCGAGGTCTCCCCGCCGCAGGAGCACATCCAGGGCGCGCAGTGGTGGACCTCCTACCAGCCGGTCAGCTACAGGATCGCCGGACGGCTCGGCGACCGCACGTCCTTCAAGAACATGGTCGCCACCTGCCACGCGGCCGGGGTCAAGGTGATAGCCGACGCGGTGGTCAACCACATGTCGGCGGGCTCCGGCACCGGCACCGGCGGCACCGCGTACACCAAGTACAACTACCCCGGCACGTACCAGGACCAGGACTTCCACGGCTGCCGCCAGCCGATCACCAACTACCAGGACCGCGGCAACGTCCAGAACTGCGAACTGGAGAACCTCTCCGACCTGGACACCGGCAGCGCCTACGTCCAGACCACCATCGCGCACTACCTGGACGACCTGGCCTCGCTCGGCGTCGACGGCTACCGGATCGACGCCGCCAAGCACATCGCCGCCGCCGACCTCGCCGCGATCAAGGCCAGGATGGCCAACCCCAAGGCGTACTGGGTCCAGGAGGTCATCTACGGCGCCGGCGAGCCGGTCCAGCCCACCGAGTACACCGGCACCGGCGACCTGGACGAGTTCCGGGCCGGCACCGACCTCAAGCGGATGTTCACCACCGACAAGCTCGCCAACCTCAGCGGCTGGGGCGCCTCCTGGGGCTACCTGCCGAGCGGCCAGGCGCGCACCTTCGTCGACAACTGGGACACCGAGCGCAACGGCTCCACCCTCAACTCCACCTACGGCAACACCTACACGCTCGCCAACGTCTTCCTGCTGGCCTCGCCGTACGGCGCCCCCAACGTCCACTCCGGCTACTCCTTCGCCAACAAGGACGACGGCCCGCCGAACGGCGGCACCGTCAACGCCTGCTACCAGGACGGCTGGAACTGCACCCACGCCTGGCGGCAGATCGCCAACATGGTCGGCTTCCGCAACGCGGTGGCGGGCACCGGGGTGAGCAACTGGTGGTCCAACGGCGGCAACGCGATCGCCTTCGGCCGCGGCGGCAAGGGCTACGTCGCGATCAACCACGAGGGCGCCGCGATCACCCGGACCTTCCAGACCGGGCTGCCGGCCGGCACCTACTGCGACGTCCAGCACGGCGACCCGCAGGCGGGCGGCGGCTGCACCGGCCCGACCTACCAGGTGGGCGCCGACGGGCAGTTCACCGCCACGGTCGGCGCGGGCGACGCGGTCGCGCTGTACGTCCAGCCCGGCGCGAGCGTCTCCGGCGCCTCGTTCAACGTCAACGCGACCACCACGCCCGGGCAGAACATCTACCTGGTCGGCGACGCCGCAGCGCTCGGCGGCTGGGACCCGGCGAAGGCGCTGCCGCTCTCCTCGGCCGGCTACCCGGTCTGGTCGCTGGCGCTGTCGCTGCCGGCCGGCACGTCCTTCCAGTACAAGTACGTCCGCAAGGACGCGAGCGGCGCGGTGACCTGGGAGTCCGGCGCCAACCGGACGGCGACCGTGCCCTCGGGCGGGACGGTCACGCTGAACGACACCTGGCGGCCGTGAGGCCGGGGGCGGACCGGGGCCCCGTCGGCATCGACCGACGGGGCCCCTCCCGCGGCCCTCCGGGCCGGGGTTCAGCCCCGCCCGATGTAGGGCATGGCCGTCGCCATCACGGTGGCGAACTGCACGTTGGCCTCCAGCGGCAGCCCGGCCATGTGCCGTACGGTGCGTGCCACGTCGGCCACGTCCATGGTCGGCTCGGGGGCGATCCGGCCGTCCGCCTGCCGCACGCCCGCGCTCATCGCCGCCGTCATGTCGGTCGCCGCGTTGCCGATGTCGATCTGCCCGCAGGCGATCCGGTACGGGCGGCCGTCCAGCGACAGCGACCGGGTCAGGCCGGTCACGGCGTGCTTGGTCGCGGTGTAGGCGATCGAGTGCGGGCGCGGGACGTGCGCGGAGATCGAGCCGTTGTTGATGATCCGGCCGCCCCGCGGGTCCTGCTCCTTCATCCGCCGGAACGCGGCCCGGGCGCAGAGGAAGGCGCCGGTCAGGTTGAGGTCGACCACGGCCCGCCAGTCCTCGACCGCCAGCTCGTCCACCGGGACGGCCGGGCCGAAGGCGCCGGCGTTGTTGAACAGCAGGTCCACCCGGCCGTGGCGCTCGGCGGCCGTGGCGAACAGCGCGTCCACCGCGGCCGGGTCGGTGACGTCGGTCGGCACCACGTCGGCCGGGGCCGCGCAGAGCGCGGCGGTCTCCCGCAGCGGTCCGGACCGGCGGCCGGCCAGCACCGTCCGCCAGCCGTCCGCGGCCAGTTCCACCGCCACGGCCCGGCCGACGCCGCTCCCGGCTCCGGTGACGACGGCGATCCGCTGGTTCATGGCACCCTCCTCGATGACTGTTCCCGGTCGGCCCCGGCCTGGGCGTGCCCTGGGCATGGCCTGGGCACAGCCTGGGCAAGGCCTGGGCGTGCCCCGGAGATCTTCGCGGATCCGGGGGCCGCCGTCACTGGTCGAAGCCGCCGAGGAGCTGGTCGAATCACCAGAATCCGGACGATTCGACGGGGCTCCGACGGTCACCCCCGCCGACCGGCCCCCGCCGACCGGGGGGACGGGTGAAGGCTTTTACCTGATCGCGAACAAACATTGGATTTCCGGTGGCCACCGCGCAACCGGGCCACCCCGGCCTACGTCATAAGATCGCAGGAAGGCGCACCCCCGCGAAGGGGCGGCGCGCCATCACTCCGGGGGACGCGCCAGCGCTGTGCCCTCGGGCATGTCCGGCCCCACCGGGGGGCCGCCGCCCGGTCACGGACCGGGCGCGACATCGGTCGGAGAGTCCTCACCGTGCTTAGGCAGTCGTCCCGTTCCCGCGCCGTCCTGTCCGGCGCCGCCGTGCTCGCCCTGGCCGCCTCGCTCGCGGCCTGCGGGAGTTCCGGCGGTGGGAAGGGGGACAGCGCCACGGCGAGCGCCGGCGCGACCGGCGGCAGCTCGTCGGGCAGCCCGAGCACCACCGGCACCGGCCAGCCCGCGACCGGCAGCGCGACCCCGGCCGCCGCCTCCGGCAAGGTGCTGATGCCCACCGGGCCCGCCGCCGCCCTCAGCAAGTCCCGGGACACCGGCGCCGGCCCGATCATGATGACCAAGGTGACCGGCGCGAAGTCCGGCGTCACCGGCCAGGTCTGGGTCTGGCTGCCGCCCGAGTACAACGACCCCAAGTTCGCCAAGACCGGCTTCCCGGTGCTCACCCTGTTCGCGGGCGGCCAGAGCAACGGCTACAACACCTGGACCGACAACCAGCTGCCGATCCAGGAGGAGAACGAGCGGCTGGTCAAGGAGGGCAAGTCCCACCCGTTCATCATGATCATGCCGGTGCAGAACTTCAACGGCGACGAGAAGAACGCGCTGGACTGCTCCGACATCCCGGGCCAGGCCAAGATGGCCACCTGGATGGCCGAGGACCTCCCGGACTTCGTCCGCGCCAACTTCCGCACCGTGAAGGGCCGCGACGGCTGGGGCGTGATGGGCGCCTCCACCGGCGGCTTCTGCAGCGCCAAGCTCGCCCTCCAGTACCCGCAGGTCTACAAGGCCGCGGTGCCGATCGACGGCTACTTCATACCGGACTCGGGGCTGTGGAAGGGCCACGACGCGGAGAAGGCCGCCAACAACCCGGACGTGCTGGTCACCCAGGGCAAGGCGGACGTGAGCATGCTGGTCACCGCGGGCGGTGCCAACCCGTACGAGACCAAGGTGGTCAAGAGCTGGGTGGAGAAGGCGGTGCCGCCGGTGAACCTCCAGTACCACGAGCAGCCCGGCGGCAAGCACCTGACCTCGGACTTCAAGAAGATGATCCCGGACACCCTGGTGTGGCTCACCGCCCACCTGGCGGGGCCGGCGGCCGACTGAGGCCCCCGCTCCGACCTGTTTCCCACCTGCTCCCACCGCTGCCGCCGGTGCCGGGACGCGTTCGCGCTCCCGGCACCGGCGGTTCTGCTTCCGGAGGGTCTGTGCGCGGGCCTTCCCGCGGTTCTTCCGCGGGTCTTCCAGCGGCTTCCCCGGTGGGGCTCGTCGGGGGGTTCCGGTGCGGGTCCGCCGCCCGTCGGCAGCCCCGTGACCTGCGCGTCAATCGGACATTGATTCGCTTCTGATCGACTGCGAGCACCTTGGCTGGGGCGGTCCTCACCGGCCGCCGCCACCCGTCGTGCCCCAAGCAGTGAAGAGAGTCCCATGCCGATCCACCTGGTGCCCCAGCCCGTCCACACCGTGCCCGCCCAGGGCCAGTCCGGAGCCGACTCGCTGGGCGGGGACGCGTACGCGTACGGGCAGGTCGTGGACGACGAGCCGGCCACCCCGCGGTTCGCCGGCCTGCGCCTGGTGCACGCCGCGCTGCGCCGGGACCTCGCCCGGCTGCCCAACGCGCTGCGGCTGCTCCAGCCCGACGAGGACGACAAGGGCGAGGCGCTGCTGCGGCACTGGAACTTCATCACCGCCATGCTCACCTGCCACCACGAGCAGCAGGACACCCGGCTCTGGCCGATCGTGCGCCGCTTCGCGCCCGAGCTGCGGCTGCTGCTCAACTGGCTGGAGGACGACCACCACAACCTGGACCACTCCTTCACCCGGGTCACCACGCTGGTGCGGATAGCGAGCCGGGACACCGGCAGCGCCTGGCCGGTCGCGTACGCGATGGAGGACCTGGCGGCCCGGCTGGAGACCCACCTGCGGATCGAGGAGCGGCAGCTGCTGCCCCGGATGGAGCGGGTGATCGCCGACGGCTCCCGGCTCGGCGGGCTGGGCGAGCTGCTGGACCTGCTGCGGCTGGCCGACGGCCCGGGCGTCGCGGACGCGCTGGCCTGGCTGCTGGAGGGCGTGGAGCCCGCGCTGGTCGAGCGGCTGCTGGCCGAGTGCGACGACGACGTGGCCCGCAACTGGCCGCACTGGCACGCGACCTACCAGCGCTGCACCTCGCCGCTGTGGGGGCCGGTGGACGGTCCGGTCGGCGGTGCAGGCTCCGGCACGGGCGCGGGTTACGGCCTCGGCCCCGGCCCCGGCTTCGGCGGTCTGGGGAGCGTCGCCGACTGACCCCGGGGCCTCTTCTCGGGCCGTTGATCTACGCGCGTGGCATGGGCCTCCGGTACGGGCCTCCGGCATATGCCTGACGGCTCTCGGGGGCTGGCTGATATTCCAACTCTCCGTATTTCCAGGGGGATTGGGCCCACCGGCATCGGGTGTCGGCTGTCCTGCCCGCCGCTCCGGCCGCTTACTCCGGCAGGCGGTTGAGCCACTCCAGCGGTGCGACCCGGATCGCCGTGTGCGGCGAGCCGTCCCACTCCGCCGTCAGCCCGACGGCCTCCAGCGCGGCGACCACCGTCCGCCCGACCTCCGCCGTCCGGCGCTCCGAGACCTCGGTCGTCTCCTCCCCGGCGCGGAACCCGCCGTAGCGCAGCATCAACCCCCGGCCGGCGGCCGCCGCCTCGGTGTCCTGCTGGTGGAAGAAGACGAAGCCGACCGAGCCCTCCCCGGCCTCGCCGCCGATCTCCGCGTAGCCGCAGCCCGCGCAGCAGGTGAAGTCCATCGCCGCGACGATGCCCTGGTCCTCCAGCGCGTCGAAGGCGTCCGCCAGCCGGTCCACGTCGGTGGTCTCCGGCCAGGCCGCCTGCTCGGCCAGCCGCGCGGCCCACAGCGGAGCGACGATCCGCTCCGCCTCCTCCTGCGTCAGCCCCTGGTCGTCGAGGTCCTCGACCAGGGACTCGGCTATCTCGTCCGGCTCCTGGAAGCCGCACCGGATCAACTCGCCTGCCCGCTCCTGGACTTCGCGCAGCACGTCGGGGGTGAGAACCGTCTCCTCGGTCATGCCCGCATCCTCGCACCCGCCACTGACACCGACGGCCGGGCGCGGGGGCGGGGACCGGCGCTTCGCCGCGGGCCGCCGTCCTGCTACCGTCCCGCCGGTGACCTCCCTGCTGCAACCACCGCTGCTCACCCGGCTGCTGGCCGCCGAGCGCATCCTGATCGCCGGAGCCGGCGGCGGATTCGACGTGTACGCCGGGCTGCCGATCGCCCTCGCCCTGCGGGCCGCGGGAAGGGAGGTGCACCTGGCCAACCTCTCCTTCTCCCACCTCTACGGCCTGCCGCTCGACGTCTGGGCGGAGTCCGACGTGGCCCGGATCGGACCGGACACCGCCGCCCCCGAGGGCTACTTCCCGGAGCGCACCCTGGCCCGCTGGCTGAACCGGCACGGCATGCCCGACACCGTGTGGGCCTTCCCGTCGGTGGGTGTGCAGCCGCTGCGCGAGGCCTACCGCGCGCTGGTCGGACGCCTGGGCGTGGACGCGGTCCTGCTGGTGGACGGCGGCACCGACATCCTGATGCGCGGCGACGAGGCCGGACTCGGCACCCCGGAGGAGGACATGGCGAGCCTGGGCGCGGTGGCCGGCCTGGACGAGGTGCCCGAGCGGCTGGTCGCCTGCCTCGGCTTCGGCATCGACGCCCACCACGGCGTCAACCACTCCCTGGTGCTGGAGAACCTCGCCGCGATCGACCGGGCCGGCGGCTACCTCGGCGCCTTCTCCGTCCCGCGCGACAGTCGGGAGGGGGTGCTCTACCTGGACGCCGTCGAGCACGCCCGGGCCGCCTTCCCGGAACACCCCAGCATCGTCAACGGCTCGGTGGCGGCGGCGCTGCGCGGCGAGTTCGGCGACGTCCGCTTCACCGAGCGGACCAAGGGCGAGCAGCTCTTCATCAATCCGCTGATGACGCTCTACTTCGGCGTCACGGTCGAGGCGCTGGCCGCCGAGCACCGGTACCTGGACCGGCTGGAGAACACCGTGGTGACCCGCCAGATCGCCACCGTCATCGCGGAGTTCCAGGACGAGCTGCCGCGTCAGCGGCCGCCCCGGCAGTTCCCGCACTGACCCGGGGCGCCTGGGCGGGCGGGGCCGGGGCGGGCCGGTCAGAGCGGGGCGAGCCGGAACTCCAGGTTCCCGAACCGCACCTGGTCGCCGGGCCGGACCCGGACGCCGCCCGCTATCCGGCGCCCGTTCACATGGGTGCCGTTGGTCGAGCCGAGGTCGTACAGCATCCAGCCGTCCCGTTCGTGCCGCAGTTCGGCGTGGTTCCGGGACACCGAGGGGTCGTGCAGCCGCAGCCCCGAGCCGGGGAGCCGGCCGATCGTCAACTTCCCGGCCCCGGACTGCGGCAGGCTCAGCCCCGGCAGCCGCTCGGTGCGCCAGGCCTTGCCCAGCCGGTCGCCGAAGGCGGAGATCCGCCCGACCGTCCGCAGCACGAACCGCTCGACCGGCCCGCCGGTCGGCAGTCCGGCCACCGCCGCGTCCAACTCGCCGCGGCTGGTGGCCCGGAGGACGATGTCCATCCGGCCGAGGAAGGTGTCGTGCGAGAGCCGCCCGCTGCCCGCGCCGTCCCGCAGCACCCCGAGCGCCTCCTCCCGCTCGGCGTCGGAGGGCCGGACCGCGCCGGTCGGCCCGGCCGTGCCGGCGGGGAGCTCAGGAGGCGTCATGGCCACATTGTCCGCGCGGCCGATTCCGGCTGTCCAGATCACGCCGGGCGCGGGCGCGGGGTTCGTACGTCACGGCAGTCCAGACGCCCTTTCCGGCCGGGCGGTTCCGCGCGTTTGCGGTGTGCCGTACGGGCCGTTCCGGGGCGCCGTACCGACGGCCCCCGGCTGCCGTCCGGGCCGTCCCCGGCTGCCGTACGGGCCGTCAGGCCTTGCGGGCGGCGGCCAGGATCTTCTCCGTGGTGTGCAGGAACCGGGAGGTGACCGCACCCCGGTAGGCCTTGCCGAACATCTCCTTGGTGACCCACTTGCCGTCCCGGAGGTGGACCACCACGTAGGCGGCCCCCGGACCGGCGCCGACCACCTCGACGTCGCCCTTCGGCGAGCGGTGGGGGAGGGCGAGTTCGGCGGGCAGCGGCTCGGAGAGGAAGGCGACGACCAGCCGGACGTCCGGCGTCACCTCGACGCCCCGGAACGGCTCGGCGGCCAGCAGGTCGGCCACCTCGTCCACCGTCCGCAGCAGCACCGGCACCGGGTACCCGAGCGCCTGCTCCAGGTGCTCCTCGATCCGCCCGGTCAGCGCGGCGCGGTCCGGCTCGGCGGTGGTGAAGAAGACGTTGCCGCTCTGGATGTAGGAGCGGACGTTTCCCAGCCCGAGCTCGGCGAAGAGCGCCCGCAGCCGCTCCATCCGCACCGTCCGGCCGCCGACGTTGATGGCCCGCAGGAAGGCGATGTACGTGGTCGTGGTGGTCACCCGGCCAGTCTGGCACCGGCCACCGACAGCGGCCCGGCACTCCCGGCCCGCCGCCCCCGACCGGCCCGCCGCCCCTGCCCCGCATCCGCCCGACCGCCCCTGCCCGTCCGGTCGTCCGTGCCCGGCGGTTGTCGGTGCCGGGTGCCAGACTGGCGCCATGGCTACCTGGCAGGATTTCGAGCACGAGGCCCCCCGACCTGGCGCCCCTGGTCCGGGCCCGGTTCGAGGCGAACAAGCACCACGTCCTGGCGACGCTGCGCAAGGACGGATCGCCCCGGGTGAGCGGGACGGAGGTCGAATTCGTCGGCGCCGACCTGTGGATCGGGTCGATGTACGGCGCGGTCAAGGCGCGTGAGCTCCAGCGCGACGCCCGTTTCGCGCTGCACGCGCACCCGGGGGACGAGACCATGGCCGGCGGGGACTCCAAGGTCTCGGGCCGGGCGGTGGAGGTCACCGACGAGACCGAACTCGCCGCCTTCGCCGCCGATCTGCCCGAGCCGCCGCCCACCCCGTTCCACGCCTTCCGGCTGGAGCTCGACCAGGTGGTGCACACCGCCCTGGAGGGCGACCACCTGCTCATCTTCAACTGGCACCCCGGCCGGCCGGTGGAGCGGATCCAGATCCACTGACCGGCCGACCCGGCCGACCCGGCTGACCGGGCTGAGTCGGGCGGGTCGGCCGGGCGGGCCGGGTGGGCCGCAACCGCCCTACGGCAGAACGGACTTGAGGGCGTCCGGGGTGCGGGCCACGACGGCGTGCCCGTCGTCCGCGGTGATGATCGGGCGCTGGATCAGGATCGGGTGCTCGGCCATCGCCGCGATCCAGCGGTCGCGCGAACCCTCCTCCCGGGGCCAGCCCTTCATCCCCAGGTCCTTCGCGGCCTGCTCGTCGGTGCGGGTGATGTCCCACGGCTCCAGGCCCAGGCGCTCCAGCACCCGCACCAGCTCGGCCGCGGTCGGCGGATCCTCCAGGTAGCGCCGTACGGTGTACTCGACCCCGGCGCCGTCCAGCTCGCCGAGCGCGGTCCGGCACTTGCCGCACCGGGGGTTGATCCAGATCTCCATGCCGGCCACCCTACCGAGCCGCCCGCGCCGGCCCCGACAGCCGCCGCGCGCGACGTCGCCCCGGCCCCGGCGCGCGCTGTCCTCCCGGCCCGCCGCGCGCGATCCGTTCCGTACGGGAACTCCGCCCCGCCCACCGGTGGTTGACCGGTCAGGAAGCGTGAGCTCGGGAGGGGAGCACCGGATGGACGGCGCGGCGATCATCGAACAGCTGATGACCACGGAGGTCAGGACCGATCCGTACCCGCTGTACGCGAGGGCCCGCGAGCTGGGCCCGGTGGCCCCGGCCGGGGACGGCATGTTCGTGGTGACCGGCTACGCGGCGGTCAACAAGGTGCTGCGCACGCCCGCCTTCGGCGTCGCGACCGCCGAGATGATGGCCGGCCTGGCCCCCGAGTACGCCGTGCACTCCTCGCTCGCGCTGCTCGGCCGCTCGATCCTCCAGCGCAACGCCCCCGACCAGCCGCGGGTCCGCTCGCTGATCGCCTCGGTGTTCACCGCCCGCCGGGTCGCCGCGCTGCGCCCGGCCGTGGAGGCGGCGGTCGACCGGCTGCTGGACGGGATGGCCGAGCAGGGCGCCGACGGCTCACCGGTGGACTTCATGGACGCCTTCGCCTTCCGGCTGCCGGTCGGGGTGATCTGCGAGCTGATCGGCGTCCCCGAGCAGGACCGCTACCGCTTCCGCGGCCTCGCCTCCGACCTGACCATCGCGCTGGAGATCATCCAGGACCTGGACGAGCTGGCCGCCGCCGACGAGGCCGCCGACGAGCTGGCCGGCTACTTCACCGAGCTGGCCGCCGAGCGCCTGGCCCGCCCGCAGGACGACCTGGTCACCGACCTGGCCCGGATCGCCGCCGCCGACGACGAGCGGCTCTCCGCCCGGGAGCTGCTGGCCAACCTGGTGCTGCTGCTGGTGGCCGGCTTCGAGACCACCACCAACCTGCTCGGCAACGGCCTGGCCCTGCTGTTCCGCCACCCCGAGGCGGCCGCCGGGCTGCGCAGCGGCGCGATCACCCCGGCCGGGTTCACCGACGAGGTGCTGCGGTTCGACTCCCCGGTCCAGGCCACCGGGCGGGTCGCGCTGGAGCCGGGCCTGGCCGTCGAGGGCCTGCCGATCCCGCCCGGCAGCGGGCTGACCCTGCTGATCGGCTCGGCCAACCACGACCCGGACCGCTACGAGCGTCCCGAGGTGTTCGACCCGACCCGCACCGACAGCCAGCCGCTCAGCTTCGGCGGCGGCACCCACTTCTGCCTGGGCTCCCAGCTGGCCCGGATGGAGGCCGAGGTCGCGGTGCCCGCCCTGCTCGACCGCTTCCCCCGGCTCGCCCCGGGCGGCGTCCCGACCCGGCGCGACCGCCTGGTGCTGCGCGGCTACGAGACGTTGCCGGTGACCGTCCGCTGACGCTCCGCTCCCGGGGGCCGGGGATTTGGCTCCTCCGGCCCCGGGGACCGGGACGTTCGGCCATTCGTGGCAGGGCCGTCCGTGGGAGAGCATGGAGGGACCAAACCGGCCAATCCGGGCGGATCGCCCGGAACGGCCGCCTGCCAGGAGGTCCCGCCGTGCGCACAGCACCCCGCCCGCCGCGTCCCGCGGCGCTGGAGCCCAAGGCGCCGCGGTGGGTGCCCTGGCTGCCGGTGCTCCTGCTGGTGCTGGACCTGGTCGCCGAGGCCGTCGTCCCGGACGCCGTCGCCGCCGGCTTCCTGCTGACCGCGCTGCCCGTGGTGGCCGCGTTCAGCTACGGCCCGGTGCTGACCGCCGTCACCACAGCCGGCTCCCTGGGCCTCCAGCTCGTCCTGGCGCTGCGCGCGGACCACGTCGACGAGCAGCACCACGTCTGGGTCTACATCGCCACCCTGCTCTCCGGCGTCATGGGCACCGCCCTGTCCTGGCAGCGCACCCGACAGAACCGCAACCTGCTCCAGGCCCGTACGGTCGCCGAGACCCTGCAGCGCACCGTGCTGCGCCCGGTGCCCGAACGGGCCGGCGGGCTGCGGGTGGCCGGCCTCTACCGCCCGGCCCAGGCCGACGTCCTGGTCGGCGGCGACCTGTACGAGGTGTGCGACACCCGCTTCGGCGTGCGGGTGCTGCTCGGCGACGTCCGGGGCAAGGGCCTGGCCGCGGTCCGCACCGTCGCCGACGTCCTCGGCGCGTTCCGGGCGGCCGCGTACGACACCCCCGGGCTGGTCGACCTCGCCGACCAGCTGGACCGCGCGGTGCTGCGCGACGCCGCCGACCGCGGCGACGACGAACTGTTCGCCACCGCCGTCCTGCTCCAGTACCGGCCCGGCTCGGACTGCGTGGAGATCGTCAACCGCGGCCACACCACCCCGCTGCTCCTCGGCGGCGGGGGCATATCCCCGGTGTCCTGCGCCGACGAGCTCCCGCTCGGCCTGGGCCACCTCGGCCCCGCCGACGAGCGCAGCAAGGCGATCGCCGTCGCGCTGCCCCCGGGCCACACCGTCCTGCTCTACACCGACGGCGTCAGCGAGGCCCGCGACACCACCGGCGCCTTCTACCCGCTGGCCCCCCGCCTCGCCGCCCTCGGCACCACCGCCCCCGACCGGGTGGTCTCCTTCCTGGCCCAGGACGTCCACCGCTACGCCGGCCTCCTCGCCGACGACCTCGCCGTCCTCGCCCTCACCCCGGACACCCCGTAGCCCCGTCCCACTCCCAGAGGTTCGCGAACAGCTCCGCCTGCTCCCGGGCGTCGTCCAGGGCGTGGTGCGTATGGGGCAGGTCCGGCAGCAGCCCCGGCGGCATCGACCGCTTCCCGATCCCGGCGAACGGCACCCCGGCCCGCGCCGCGTACAGCGTCTTCAGGTCCAGGCAGCCGGAGTGCCCGAACGGGCTGGACCCGGTGAACCGCACCAGGTACCAGTAGAGGAACTGCCAGTCGTACACGGCGGGGTAGCCCACCATCACCGGCCGGTACCGCCGCCCGCCCGGCCCGCCCCGCACCCCCTCCACCCAGCGGCCGAACTCCCGCATCGCCGCCGCCGGATCGGCCCCGTCCGCCTCCAGCACCGCCCGGTCCAGCCCCGACACCGCCAGCGCCTCCGGGACGTACTCCGCACTGATCGGCCGCAGCTCCCGGTAGAACGCCCCCCCCCCCCCCCCCCCCCCCCCGGGCCCCC
>NZ_LFVW01001138.1:0-1725 GCF_001182915.1 Kitasatospora sp. MY 5-36 | reverse complement strand
CGCCCGCCCGCGCGCACCGCCGCCCACCCGCCCGCCCGGGCCCGAACCACCCGGGCCCGAGCCACCCGAGGGAGCCCCCCGTGAGGATCAACCTGGCCAGCGTCTTCGTCGACGACCAGGACAAGGCCCTGCGCTTCTACACCGACGTGCTGGGGTTCGTGAAGAAGGCCGACGTCCCGCTCGGCGACCACAGCTGGCTCACCGTCGTGTCGCCCGAACAGCCCGACGGCACCGAGCTGCTCCTGGAGCCCGACCGGCACCCCGCCGCCAGGGCCTACGTCGCGGCCCTGGCCGCCGACGGCATCCCCGCCACCTCCTTCGCCGTGGACGACGTGCACGCCGAGTACGAGCGCCTGCGCGCCCTGGGCGTGCGCTTCACCCAGGCGCCGCTGGCCATGGGGCCGGTGACCACCGCCGTCCTGGACGACACCTGCGGCAACCTCCTCCAGATCGCCCAGTACCACTGACCCCCGCCCCGCACGGCCCCCGAGGGCGCCCCGCCTTGACACCCCGGATCGTATCCAGAATATTAGATACGTCCCCGAGGGGCCGGACGGCGGAAGGAGCGTGTGCGGTGGACCTGGACCCGCTGGCCGTGCACAAGGCGCTCGCCAACCCGGCGCGCGCGGACTTCCTGCGCTGGCTCAAGACGCCCGAGCGCTACTTCGACGAGCCGTACTACCGCGAGCGCGGCGTCGGCTTCCACATCGGCGTGTGCGTCACCGACATCCAGGAGCGCTCGGGGCTGTCCCAGTCGGTGGTCTCCGGCTACCTCCAGATCCTGCGCGAGGCCGGGCTGCTGGTGTCCGAGCGCGTCGGCAAGTGGACGTTCTACCGGCGCGACGAGGAGACCATCGCCGCCTTCGCCGCGTACGTGCGCGACGAACTCTGACCCCGCCCCACCCCGCTTCGGGGGGCGCCCGCCCGGCGCCCCCTTTTCTTCGACCCAAACGCATCCAACTATCTAGATTTGTGTATCCAATGGAGGCTGTCGTGCCACGCACCGCTCCCGCCCGAAACGCCCTGGCCGTCCCGGTCCTGGCACTGGGCGTGTTCGGCATCATCACCACCGAGATGGGCGTCGTCGGCGTCCTGCCCTCCCTGGCCGAACGCCTGCACGTCACCCCCGCCGCCGCCGGATGGCTGGTCGGCGCCTTCGCCCTCACCGTCGCCGCCACCGGCCCCGTCGGCGTCCTGCTCGCCTCCCGGCTGCGCCGCAAGACCGTCCTGGCCGCGGCGCTCGCCCTCTTCGCCGTCTCCAACGCCGTCTACGCGCTCGGCCACTCCTTCCCGCTCGTCCTGGCGTTCCGGATCCTGCCCGCGCTGCTCCACCCCGTCTTCTTCGCCCTCGCCCTGACCGCCGCCACCCGCCTGGCCGCGCCCGGCAAGGCCGCCCGCGCCGCCACCGCCGTCTTCGCCGGCGTCAGCGCCGGCTTCGCGTTCGGCGTGCCCGTCACCTCCTACCTCGCCGAGCACATCTCCCTGCCCGCCGCGTTCTGGGCCGCCGGCGCCGTCAACCTCCTCGCCTGCGCCGGCGTCCTCGCCTTCTTCCCCGACCTGCCCGACACCGCGCCGCCCACCTACGCCGGACAGCTGGGCATCCTGCGCCGGCCCCGGCTGTGGCTGGCCGTCGCCGCCGTCACCCTGGTGTTCGCCGCGATGTTCAGCGGCTACGGCTACATCGCCGAGTACCTGGGGAGCGTCACCGGCCTCGCCCCCTCCCTC
>NZ_LFVW01001137.1:0-1730 GCF_001182915.1 Kitasatospora sp. MY 5-36 | reverse complement strand
CCCCGGCCCCGGCCCGGGATGTACGCCCCGGGGCCGCGCCAGGAGCGGGCGCCGCCGTCCGATCGCTACGACCCCCGCCACACCCGCGGTCCCCCTTCCACCCGGTCCAGCTGACGTTCCACCGCGCCCGCCGACCCGGGTGCCGCGGCCTGCCCGCGGCCCGGACGGGAGGGCTCCGGCCACCGTGCCCGGAGCGTTCCCGGCGGCGCGCCGTCCCCTCGCGTCCGCCCGTCCCGGGTGCGGCGTCCCCCTGCGGACGCCCGGCTCCCGCGGACCGCCCGTGGAGTACCCATGCCTATTCGCCGTGCCGCGTTCTGGCGCGCGCTCGTCGCGCTCGCCGTCGTCGGCGTCTCGTTCTACGTCGCCCTGACCACCCCGCCCCGCCTCGGGCTCGACCTGCGCGGCGGCACCCGGATCGTCCTGGAGACCCAGGACTCGCCCACTGTCCGCGCCGACGCGGACGCCACCGACCGGGCGCTGGAGGTGCTGCGCCGCCGGGTCGACGGTCTCGGGGTCGCCGAACCCTCGCTCGCCCGCGCCGGGGAGCGGCGCATCGTCGTCGAACTCCCCGGCGTCCAGGACCCCCGCGAGGCCGCCGGGGTCATCGGCCGCACCGCCCAGCTCACCTTCCACGCCGTCACCGCGACCGCCGACGGCCCGGCCGGCCCCCCGGCGGCGGACGGCTCCCGGGTCCTCGCCGACCCCGGCCTCCCCGGCGGCCACCTGCGGCTGGGGCCGCCGGTACTGACCGGCGACGGCGTCAAGGACGCCTCGGCCGTCCTCGACACCCGGACGGGCCTCGGCTGGAGCATCGACCTCTCCTTCCGCGGCTCGGCCGGCGACGCCTGGGCCCGGCTCACCGGGGAAGCCGCGTGCGCCGCGCCGGCCGACCCCGCCCGCCGGGTCGCCATCGTGCTCGACGACCGCGTCCTGTCCGCCCCCGGCGTCCAGGACAGCGTGCCCTGCGGGCAGGGGATCACCGGTGGTTCGACCCAGATCACCGGCGGTTTCTCGGCCGACGAGGCCCGCGATCTCGCCGCCCTGGTCAAGGGCGGTGCCCTGCCCGTACCGGTGACGGTGATCGAGCAGAGCACCGTCGGCCCCACCCTCGGCACCGAGGCGATTCGGGCCAGCGCCCTCGCCGCGGCCATCGGCCTGCTCTGCACCGGGGCCTTCGTCATCGCGGTGTACCGCCTGCTCGGTGTGCTGGCCACCGTCGCCCTCGCCCTCTACGGACTGATCTCGTACGCCGCCGTGGTCGCGCTCGGCGCGACGCTCACCCTGCCCGGGCTGGCCGGCTTCGTGCTCGCCATCGGCATGGCGGTGGACGCCAACGTGCTGGTCTTCGAACGGGCCAGGGAGGAGTACACCGCTCCTCGCGCGGCCGGCCCCGGCAGGGAGCGGGACCTTCGGCGCCCGCTGCGCGTCGGCTTCGCGAAGGCATGGAGCGCGGTGGCCGACTCCAACGTGACGACGCTGCTCGCCGCCGGTCTGCTCTTCGTGTTCGCCACCGGCCCGGTCAAGGGCTTCGGGGTGACGCTCTCGATCGGCGTACTGGCCTCGATGTTCTCGGCCATGCTGATCACCCGGCTGCTCGCCGAGTGGGCGGTGCGCCGACCCGCCGTCGCCCGACGGCCCGCCCTGACCGGCATGGCCACCGTCGGCCGGCTCCGGACCCGGCTGACCCGGCGGCCGCCCCGGCTGATGCGCCACCGGCGGCGCTGGCTGGG
>NZ_LFVW01001136.1:0-1754 GCF_001182915.1 Kitasatospora sp. MY 5-36 | reverse complement strand
GGTGCTGCTCGCGGTCATGGACGGCCCCATCGGGTCGACCGGGGCGCCCATGGTCCGCCCGGCGGTGCCCGGCCGGGTGGTGGCGACGCCGGACGCGGCCGGACCGGGGCATGGCGGTGCCCGGGGAACGGCAAGGCGACCTGGCCGGGGTACTGCTCCCCCCGGCCAGGTTAGCCTCACCTTAGCTGATCGTCCCCCCGGTCTCGCTGGTGATGCGCCCGTCCGGGGGAGCACCGGTTGTGCGGAGGGCGTTCAGCTGGCGCGCGAGCCAGACCGGCACGCCGCCCAGGGCGTCCACCAGCCGGGTCGCCTCGGCCCGCAGCCGCGCGGCCTCGGGCGGCTCGGACACCTCGGCGAGCGCCGCGAGCGCCGGCGCCACCCCCACCGTGAAGCCGAGTTGCTCGCGCAGCCGCAGGGAGGCGTCGAAGCCCTCCCGGGCGTTCCCGCGCTCCCCGCGCGAGAGCGCCAGTGCGGCCAGGTGCCGCCAGGTGTACGAGCGCAGCAGCTCGTCCCCGCGCTCGCCGGCGCCCTCGTGCGCCCGCCGGTAGGCGATCCAGGCGGCGCTGCGGTCGCGCAGCAGGTTCTCGGCGACCAGTCCGCGCCGGAAGTCCAGCAGCGGGCGGCCCGGGGCGTCCGGCGGCAGCAGGGCCGAGGTGCGGCCGAGCGCCGCCTGTGCCTCGTCCAGCCGGTCGCGCGGGCCGAGGACGCTCGCCACGTACGCGAGGAAGCCGCGGGCGCAGGCGGCGGCCGCGCGCTGCTCGGTGCCGGAGGCCAGGGCCTCCGCCAGGCGCAGCGCCTGTTCCGCCTGGGTCCAGTTCGCGGCGGTGAACAGGCATTGCTCGATGAGGAGTTCGGCCCGCCCCAGGGCCGCGTCCGGGTCGTGCTCGGCGGTCGGTCGCAGTAGTTCGGCGGCCTCCTGCCAGCACCCCCGGGACCTCAGCCGCCACACGGTGTCACCCGGCTCCTCCGCTGCCGCCCGCCCCCGCCCCTCCGGGTTGCTCGGGTCCCATCCGTGTTCCGACAACGCCACCTCCTTGTGTGCGCCATCCGGCATGGGCACGGACCTGCCCCTGAGGCCCTGTCGCCACGACCCGCACGCATGGCGACGACAGGGCGAAAGGCCCGCGCTGTGGCGGCAATTCAACACGGGGGTGAGCTTGTGCACCAGATCACGAGCGAAGGTTGTTGCTTTTGGAAGAGAAATGATCTAGGGGTGCGCGAGGGAAAGGGGCCGGAGGGGGCCGGTGGGGCGGCCCGGCGGGGCCGCCCGGTGGGTCAGGAGGTCCAGCCGGTCTCCATCAGGGCCTCGGCGGCGCCGTTCGCGGGCTGCGGCACGCCCGCCAGGTCCAGGCTGAACAGGGCCACCAGCAGCTGTTCGCCGCGCACGGTGGCCTGGTGCGAATAGCCCGCGAGGGTGAACATCGCGGCGGCCATCTCCTCGGCGTGCAGGGTCTGGAGCCAGAGGCACTCGACCGACTTCACGTCGGCGGGCTCGGTCCAGGTGTCCACCTGGGCGACCATCCGGCCGCCCAGCAGGGTGACCCCGTCGCGCTCCTGGGACTCGGTGAGCTCCAGGTCGTCGAAGCCGAGCCACTCCAGGTAGCGGGCGGCGGTGAACACCGCGTCCTGCGAGGTGCGCACCGGGTGCGGGCGGAACGGCGCGCGGTGGCGGAACGGGCGGGAGCGGCCGGTCGGGGACGGTGCGGGCGGGGCCGGGGCGGGCGCGTTCGCCGGGTGGGCCGGGAGCGGGCGGG
>NZ_LFVW01001135.1:0-1762 GCF_001182915.1 Kitasatospora sp. MY 5-36 | reverse complement strand
CGCGACCCCGCGCGGCGCCGCCCCGGGGCGTGCGGCCCCGGGCACACGCCGCGGCGCCCGCGGGGCTCCGGGTCACGGGCAACGGCCTTCATCCGCAGGCCCTACCATCTGGCTCAACAGCTGCTGGGAGGCGGACGGGCGTGGCCGATGCGGTGATCGATCTCAATGCGGACCTCGGAGAGGGGTTCGGACGCTGGACCCTGACCGACGACGAGGCCCTGCTGTCGGTGGTGACCAGCGCCAACGTCGCCTGCGGGTTCCACGCCGGGGATCCGTCGACGATGCGCCGGGTCTGCGCGCTGGCGGCCGAGCGCGGCGTCCGGATCGGCGCCCAGGTCTCCTACCGCGACCTGGCCGGCTTCGGCCGCCGCGCGATGGACGTGCCCCCGGAGGAGCTCGCCGACGAGATCGCGTACCAGATCGGCGCCCTCCAGGTGTTCGCCCGCGCGGCCGGCTCCAAGGTCTCCTACGTCAAGCCGCACGGCGCCCTCTACAACCGGGTGGTCGGCGACTCCGAGCAGGCCGAGGCCGTGGTGGCCGGCGTGCTGCGGGCGGGCGCGGTCTGCGACGGGCCGCTGCCCGTGCTCGGCCTGCCGGGCTCGCTGCTGCTGGAGGTGGCCGAGGGCGTCGGGCTCCCGGTGGTCGCCGAGGCCTTCGCCGACCGCGCGTACACCCGTACCGGCACCCTCGTGCCGCGCCGCGAGCCGGACGCCGTGGTGCACGACCCCGAGTCGGTGATCACCCGCGCCGTCGCCATCGCCCGGGACGGCACGGTGGAGGCCGCCGGCGGCGAGCGGATCGCCGTCGAGGCCCGCTCGCTCTGCGTCCACGGCGACACCCCCGGCGCCGCCCAGCTCGCCTGGCGGATCCGCGGCGCCCTGGCCTCCGCCGGGGTCCGGGTGGAGGCCTTCACGTGACACCGGGGACGGTGCGCCGGGTCGGCGAGCGGGCGCTGCTGGTCGAGCTGCCCGGGACGGCCGAGGTGGCCGCGCTGTACGGCTGGCTGAACGAGCACCGGGAGTCAGGGGCGCTCGGTGCGGTGGAGGAACTGGTCCCGGCCGCGCGCACCCTGCTGCTGGACGGCGTCGCGGACGTCGACGCGGTCGCGGCCCTGCTGCGCACCGCCCGTCCGACGGCGGCGGCGGTCGACGTGGCGCGCGGACCGCTACTGGAGGTCCCGACCGTGTACGACGGCGCCGACCTGGCCGGGGTCGCCGCGCTGTGGGGGGTCTCCGTGGAGGCCGCCGTCCGGATCCACACCGGACCCGAGTACGTCGTCGCGTTCTGCGGCTTCGCCCCCGGCTTCGGCTACCTCACCGGCCTCCCGGCGCCGTACGAGGTGCCGCGCCGGGCCACCCCGCGCAGTTCCGTCCCGGCCGGCTCGGTCGCCCTGGCCGGCCCGTACACCGGCGTCTACCCGCACCCCTCCCCCGGCGGCTGGCAGCTGATCGGCCGGACGGCGCTCGCCCTCTGGGACGCCGACCGCGAGCCCCCGGCCCTGCTGGCCCCGGGCACCCGGGTCCGCTTCACCGCGGAACGGGCCTGAGGGGGAGACGAGTTGAACGAGCTGGTGGTGGAGCGGCCGGGACCGCTGACCACGGTCCAGGACCTCGGGCGGCGCGGGGTCGCCCACCTCGGGGTGCCGAGGGCCGGGGCGCTGGACGAGCCGGCCCTGCGGGCGGCCAACCGGCTGGTGGGCAACGACCCCGGGGCCGCCGGGCTGGAGAGCACGCTCGGCGGGGTCGCGCTGCGGGCCGTCGCG
>NZ_LFVW01001134.1:0-1763 GCF_001182915.1 Kitasatospora sp. MY 5-36 | reverse complement strand
CGGAAGGCGGCGATCCGCAGGGTGCCGGTCAGCGGCCCGTCCGCTCCCGCGCCGCGCACCTCGGGGCCCATCGCGTCCAGCAGCCGCAGGATCCGGCGGGCGTACGCCACCGCCCGCGCGCCGCCCTCGGTGGGGCGTGCGCCGTGGCGCCCACGGTCGAAGAGCACCGTGCCGAGCTTCCGCTCGCAGGCGCGGACGGCGTGCGAGACGGCGGACTGGGTGGTGCCCAGGCGTGCGGCGGCCGCCGTGAAGCTCCGCTCCTCCTCGACGGCGACCAGGGTCCGCAGCTCGTGCGGGGCGAGATCGGTCATGCGCCCGAATCTAATCCGCGGGCCCGCGATCCATCGATCCCGCTCATGGACCGGCCCGTTCCATCGACCGCCGCCCCTGCCCGGCCGCTCCCGCGCTTCCTACGGTGATCACGTCCCGCCGAGCCCCCCGCGCACCTGGAGCAGCCCCGATGTCCCGTCCCACCGCCCGCGCCGTCCACCTGGTCGCCCGCCCCGAAGGCGCGCCGACCGCCGCGGACTTCGCCTTCGTCGACGAGACCGTCCCGGCCCTCGCGGCGGGCGAGGCCCTCGTCGAGAACCTCTACCAGTCCGTCGACCCGTACATGCGCGAGGAGATGGAGGAGGGCGGCTGGGCGCTGCACGCCCCGCTGGAGGGGCGCACCCTCGGCCGGGTGGTGGAGTCCCGGGCCGACGCCCTGCCGGTCGGGGCGCTGGTCCAGCACCGCCAGGCCTGGCGCACCCTCTCGGTGGTCACCGCCGAACGGGCGAGCCTGCTCCCCGACCTCGCCGGCGTCCCGCTCAGCGCCCACCTGTCGGTGCTCGGCGGCACCGGCCTGTCCGCCTGGGTCGCGCTGACCAGGATCGCCCGGCTCCAGCCCGGCGAGACGCTCTTCGTCTCGGCGGCCGCGGGCGGCGTCGGCACCGCCGCCGGACAGCTCGCCCGCCTGCTCGGCGCCGGACGGATCGTCGGCAGCACCGGCTCCGCCGCCAAGGCCGCCCGCCTCACCGAGCGGCTCGGCTTCGACGCCGCCTTCGACTACCACGACGGCCCGATCGCGGACCGGCTGCGCGAGGCCGCCCCCGAGGGGCTGCACGTCTACCTGGACAACGTCGGCGGCGACCACCTGGAGGCCGCCATCGGCGCCCTGCGCGAGCGCGGCCGGATCGCCTGGTGCGGCGCGGTCGCCCAGTACAACCGGCTCGGGAACCCGCCGGCCGCCCCGCGCAACCTGTTCGAGGTGGTCGGGAAGAGCCTGCGGCTGGAGGGCTTCCTGGTCCGCGACCACCTCGACGCCCGGCCGGAGCTGTACGACTTCCTCGTCCCCCACCTGCGCTCGGGCGCCGTCGTCCCGGACGAGACGGTCGTGGACGGCTTCGACCGGGTGGTGGACGCCTTCCTCGGCATGCTGCGCGGCGAGAACACCGGCAAGATGCTGGTCCGGATCGCCGACTGACCGCCCCGTGCCCCGCCGCAGCGCCCGCCCCGGCGGCAGTCACCCGGGCAGTGGCAGCACGGCCAGGTCGAGCGCGGCGAGCCGGGCCGGGTCGGCCACCACCTCGTAGCCGGCCACCCGGCCGTCCGCGACCGCCATCCGCAGCACCAGCCGCAGCCGCCCGTCCGGGGCGATCAGGATCCCGGGCACCCCGTCCACCAGGGCCACCGCGCCGTAGCGGGCCCGGCGGCCGAAGACCGTGGTCTCCCGGGCGACGGCCTGCGCGCCCCGGGCCACCAGGGCGCGGCCCGGTGGCAGC
>NZ_LFVW01001133.1:0-1772 GCF_001182915.1 Kitasatospora sp. MY 5-36 | reverse complement strand
CGCAGAGCAGCCGCTGCCACCGCCGCTGGCGGCCGTCCCGGTGCTGCGCGTCCCGCCGCCGCAGCTCCGCCGGGACGCGGAGCAGACCGGGGAGCAGGCCGTGGCACACGCCGCGGAGCAGGCCGTCGGTCAGGTGGCCGAGGAGACCGTCGAGCGGGCGCCCGCGGGCACCGCCGAGCAGGTCGTCGAACGGACCTCCGGCCCGGCCGCCCCGTACCAGGGCGTCGAACTGGCCGCGCTCGCCCGGGAGGAGCAACAGGACCGCGCCGAGCAGCAGGCCAGGGCCGACGAGCTGGAGCGGGTCCGGCACACCCTGCGCGTGGAGCGCCGCGAACACCGGGAACGCGGCCAGGGCCGGGAGGGCCGCGACGGCCGGGACGTCCGGGAGGGTCGTCTCCGCTCCGGAGCCCGCGCCCTGACCGGGCGCCACTGCGTGGCACCGGGCGGTGGACCGGTCGGCGGGCCGCACTCCGTGGTCCAGCCCCCCGACGGCTGCGGCACGCCCGACACCTTCACCGAACTCATGGCCAGACTGGGCGAGTTCCCGCTGGTGACCTTCACCGGTGACCAGAAGGTGGCGCTCGCCCTGGACGAGCTGCAGTGCGCCGGCGCCGGCTGGGCCCGGCTCGCCTGGGACGGGCTGACGGCACTCCAGGAGTACGCCGAGGCGGCCGTGCGCGGTGCGGCCGGCGGGGACTTCAAGCAGTGGTGCGAGCGCACGCCCGAGGGCTGTCACCGCTTCCCGCCCCGCAAGGCGGTCCGCGGGGAGTCCCGGACGGTGTTCAGCCACACCAAGTGGAAGCGCGAGCGGATGCTGCCGGTCCCGGAATGCGTCGACTCCTCCCGGCGCGCGTTCATGGGCGCGCACCTGCGGATCGGCGGCGGCCGCACCGCGCCCCGGCTGCACTACCTGGACGACTGCTCCGGCAGCGGCCGGATCTACGTCGGCTACATCGGCCTGCACCTCACCAACACCCGGACCAACTGAGCGGCTTGGCTGACCGCCGCGCCCGTTCGGGGGACAATGTCCGGCAGGGGCGGGCCCACAGGTTCGCCGATCGCCCCGGGCAGGCGCCGGACGAGCATGGGGGAACGACGACCGATGCAGTACTCAGCAGACGGCCAGTCCGACGGAACCGCCACCGTCCAGTTCCCCCGGCCGGGCTTCCTCGCCTCGGTCTTCCGCGACCTCGGAGCCGAGAACGGCCAGGAGCCGGACGGCGCCGCCGCCGACCGCCCCCGTGGCGGTGCGACCGGTGACGGCCCGTCCGGCGACGGGCCGACCGGTGACAGACCGACCGACAGCGGACCCACTGGCAACGGGCGCACCGACAACGGCCCCACTGGCAACGGACCGTCCGGTGAAGGACCGTCCGAGCCCGGCCCCGGCGAGGCCGACCCGGACGAGGCCGTGGCGGCGCACGCCCGGGCCGCGACCCTGACCCACCACCGCACCCGCGCCGTCCGGGCCGAGCACGACCGGCTGGCCGACCTGCTGCGCCGCGCCGCGCTGCCCGTCTCCGCCATGGACTTCGAGAGCCAGCTGCGCCACTACCAGCCCCGCCCCTACCCGGCCGACGGCCCCGGCGGCGGCGCCGAGGAGGAGTCCGAGCCCCGCTGGCAGGACTTCGCGCCCGCCGAACCGCCCGTGGCCGACCCGGAGGGCGGCCCGTCCCGCCGGCTGCTCGACTCCGGCTACCAGCGCGAGCTGGCCCAGGCCCGGCTCACCCACCAGCGCGCCCTGCGCGAGTGGCGCACCCGCCGGGCCGAGG